>CAZNOE010000403.1:0-5825 GCA_964574525.1 uncultured Bifidobacteriaceae bacterium | reverse complement strand
GATGAACGCATCGGGGGCAAACCCGGCTCACGGCGAGCGGAGGCGGTAGAGGCGGGTGGGATAATTCGTCCACTCGGGGTCGCTGAAATAGGACGAGCCGCCGGTGAGGGTGTTGGTGCCCACCGGAGACCAGACGGGATTGCCCAGGTCCGCGCTGGCTTCCACAACGATGACCCTGCCGCTGGCCCAGGTGAAGTTGAACCCAAACGGCATCGCCGCGCTTCATTACCGCAGCGGATATCCGGCGATCAAACGATTGAAATCGTCCCGGTCGCCACCCGCGCGAATCGGCTCCAAGCCCGGGCGTCCCTCTTTGGGTGCTTTCCAGGGGTACCTTTCACAATGGCCATCGACAAAACTCAGGTTGCAGCCCTGCGCGTGGCGGTCCGTTGGCATGTGTCCCCAATTAACGTTGGGGATTTCGGTGATCAAAAAGTCCCACCCAGCGTGGTGGTGCGAATCTTCGTTCGGTTCAATGAAGACCCAGATCTTGGAGGGGCCAGGCGCGGAGAGTGCCGACAGCTTCTGAGTTCCGGTCAGCAGATATGGCGGCGGCACAATCGTGGAGTCGTAGGGTCCACCTTTGGAGTGCAAGGCGCCAATCCTGGCATAACTGCGGATGACCGGCGACTTTTGTCCGTTGCCAACTTGTGCTTTCGTCTGGTCCGCAGGACAGAGATAGCTGCGCGGATTGCTGATATACTGAAACAGTGTTCCCGAGGTGATGTTGGTGAGGTCCACGTCCACACTGGAATTGCCGAGCACCCAAGATCCCGGAAGGCTTCGGTAATAGTTGTCATCGGCCCAGTTGAGCGGCATCACGTCGTTGTGATCGTCGGTGTACATCAGCCAGGCCTTTTGCAATTGACTGAGATTATTGAGGCACACGATCGCCTGCCCCTTCGCTTTGGCACGACTCAAAGCGGGCAACAGCAGGCCGGCCAGGATCGCGATGATGGCGATGACCACCAGGAGTTCGATTAAAGTGAAGCCCCATCGAGATTGCCGGCGTTCGAGCACGGAACAGATTCTTTTCATGGGCCTGCCTTTGTTACGGTTGTTTTCTTTGTTTCAGACGCAGGGCGTCTGGAGTGGTTTCAGTTCACCGACGGAAGGATCGTTCCCACGAACGCCTTCCACTGCTTCCTATGACAAAGGCCGGGAAAGGTTACATAGAATCTCGCATGGCGGTGTCGGACGAAGAAGTCATAAACCACGGATGGACACGGATGCACACGGATTTCAGGCTGCGCGGTTCGCTCACCCACCGGGTGAGCCGTTGGTTCTCTGCCAATGCTTGGTATCCGTGTCCATCCGTGTCCATCCGTGGTTGAACTCCGTTTTCTAGGATTATTGGCCGCGGGCGGCGTTGGAGCTTTCCGCCGCCTGGATCTCCTCGAAGCTTGGGATTCTCCGGAGTTTCACCGTTTTGTCGCGGGAGCCCGAGATGAGCCACTGGCCATCGGGTGTGAACGCAACGGTGTAGGCCTCGTCCAGATGATCCCACAGCACGGCCACTTCGGCCCGCGCCGGCACGCTCCACAGCCGGAGCGAGCCATCGAAACCGACGCTGGCCAGCGTCTTCCCATCGGGGGCAAAGGCCATCGCGTGGATGAGATGTGCGTTCCCCTGGAGCATGCCGAGCGGTTTCCAGGTCTTTACCTCAAAGAGAGCAATGTCCCAGTAGGCTTTAATGGCGAGCAACGTGCCATCCGCGGAGAAGGCCGCCCCAGTGGCCAGGTAGTTCATCCGTAACACCTTATTGGTCGTCCCGGCGGGCATGTCCCAGACCACGGCACGGTTGCCTCTCGGGGTGACCAGCAAGGAGCCATCGGGTGAAAAGGCAAAACCCTGGGCTTCGAAATTCGATTCTCGCAGCAGCACGGTGGCGTCCCAGGTCGCAGTGTTCCAGACCGCCAACGGACCGGGCGGGGCGCTGGAACTCACGAGCATCCGGCCATCCGGTGAAAAGAGCAGGTTGCGGGGTTTGTTGTGGACGGCATTGGTCAGCACCCGGAGCAATTGACCTTCCGGGAGCGTGAACAGGCGCACGTGGCCGTCCGCGCAACCGGTGGCCAGCAGCTTCCCATCCCGCGTCAGGGAAACCGAGTTCACCGCCTGCGGATGAACCAGTGGCGGCGACACCTGTTGCTGCGAGGCGAGATCGAAGACGAGCACCTCGCCGGGCCGTTCGGCCTCTCCGTAGTGATCGCCACTGCCCACCACCAGCCAGCGTTGGTCGGCGGACAGCGTCATCGAGCATACGCCTTCACGCAAAGTCCGCAGCGTCACGAGTTTCTCCGGACGCTCGAGGTCCCAAAGCATCGGACGGTCGAAATCGCTGGCACTGATCAACCGCTTGCCATCCGGTAAGAACCGCAAATTGCTGATTCCCCCCTGCGACCCTCGCAACACGGTTTTCTCCTCTTCTGCCTGCAGGTCCCAGATTCGGATGTTGTTGCCGGTGCCGAAGGCGAGGAGTCGGCCATCGGGCGAGAAGACGGGTGCGCCGGGAGATTCAACTTTGCTGTAACGCAGCTTCCTCACGGTCCGGGAGGTGAGATCCCAAAGGCGCAGATACTGATCCCTGCAGGTGGTCGCCATCGTCCGGCCATCGGGCGAAACCGCCACGCCATAAACGCCCGATTCGTGTTCGAAGGGTGGGACCGCCTCCCTCTGGGCCGCCACGTCCCACCAGCGCACCGTGCCGTCGTGACCCCCGGTGAAAAGCGAGCGGCTGTCTGCGGAGAACACCGCGGCATACGCCAGCCCCTGGTGTCCGCGGAGAAGAGCGAGGTTGGTGCGCGCGTGGGCATCCCACAGCCCCACCGTGCCGTCTTGACAAGCGGACGCGAGCCAGCGGCCGTCCGGTGACCACGCCACCGCGAACAGCCAGTTGGAATGTCCCACCAGGTTCGTGTAGCCCCCGGTCGCGAGGTCCCAAAGGAAGAACTCGCACGGGCCATGCGGCTGGAGGACGCCGCCCGAGGCCGAGAGCAGGTGCCGTCCGTCCGGCGACCAGGCCAGACGACCCGAACCCGCGAGGACGCGCGTATGGCCGACCAGCCTCTGCGGTTCGCGTCTGCCGGCAAGGTCGTAGATCGTGATATTGGTGTTCCAGCCCCCTACCGCCACTCGCTGGCCATCCGGCGACGGTTCCGCGGTGAACAGCATGAATTCGGCTTGAGTTGGAAGATTGGTTTTCGCTTCGCTCTGGCACAGCGACCAGAGCCACCGCCATTCGGCCCCACGCAAATCCTCGGCCCCCGGCGGCGGACGCTGGGCGTCGAGCAGCGCTCGCGCAGTTCGGAGGTTGCCCACGTCCCAGGCGCGGAAGGCCTGGCTCATCTGCGCCGCGTAGAGGCGGCGTTGGGCTGCATCGCGCGCTTCGCTGGCCTTCCGCCCCTGCCAAGTGACGCCGGCAAAGCCGAGCAGAAACATCAACACCGCCACTGCCGTCAGTGTGGCGACGACGGGATTACGACGGCACCAGCGCCACACCTTCTCCGGCCGGCTGACCGGCCGGGCGAGAATTGGTTCACCGCGCAACCAACGGCCCAGTTCGTCCGCCAACTCCTGCGCCGTCTGGTAACGGCGGGTTGGCTCCTTCTCCAAGCACTTGAGACAAATTGTTTTCAGGTCGCGCGGGAGACCGGGAGCCAGAATCGTGGGCGACACCGGCTCCGCGTTCTGCACTTGCTGCAACGTCTCCGGCACTGTCGCCGCCGCAAACGGCGCTCGGCCCGTCAGCAAGTGATACAGAATCGCGCCGGCCGAATAGACGTCACTGCGCTTGCCCACCAGACCGCGCTGTGCGGCGGCCTGTTCCGGTGGCATGTAGTTCGGCGAACCGAGCACCTGGCCGCTCAGCGTCAGTTCCGTGTCCTTGTCCAGACGCTTGGCCAGGCCGAAGTCCGTCACGCGCGGCTGGTCGGTCGCGGCGTCAATTAGTACGTTCGACGGCTTGAGGTCGCGATGCAGAATGCCCCGCTCGTGCGCGAAGTGAATTGCTCCGGCGATGGTCTTGACGTAGGCGGCGGCGCGTCGGGCCGGCAACGGCTGATTCGCGACGAGCAGCGCGAGGTTTTGTCCCTCGACGTAATCCATCGCGAAGAAGTGCTGGCCATCCCGATACCCCACTTCGTGAATGGCCACGATGTTCGGATGCTGCAAGCTCGCCGCCGCGGCCGCTTCGGCACGGAACCGCTGCACAAACTCCGGCTTCGCCAGCGGGCCGAAGAGCAGCATCTTTACGGCGACCATCCGGTCGAGACTCGCCTGCCGCGCCTTGTACACGATGCCCATCCCGCCGCGCGCGATTTCCTCCAGCAATTCGTAATCGCCGAACGGGCGAGGGAACAGATTTTCGATTTGCGATTTTGGAATTGCGCTCTGCGGAGGGTCGGGCACCACCTGCGTCTCAGCAGCGGACGCCAGCCCTCCTTCCAGCAGGCATCCCGGACAAAGCTGTTCATGGCCGACACCGGTCAGCGGCGTGCCGCATTTTCCACAAACACGTCCGGTTGCCATAGGGAGTTGGTGGCTGTGAGTTCCAGTTCATTCTATGACGAAACGGGGCCGAGGTTACAGGGAAAACGCCGGGCGAAGGTAACGGGTAAAGTGAAAGCCGGTTTTGGTTGTGAGACCGAAGGAGCGCGGCATTTATGCCGCTTCAACTCTCGAAGTGGAGAAGGCTTGGAATCGGACAAAGCGTATCCGGTTGCGGAACACTGAAGCGGCATAAATGCCGCGCTCCACTGAACCATTACGAGCGAAGGTTGCGCGGCATCAGCCTCGAACGACTGCGATCAGATACCGCAACTCCTCATCGATCTCCTCGAGCCGGGCCACCGTGTGGGCGACCTCCTCGCGCAGCAGTTCGCGGTAGCGCTGGCGCAGCCGGTGCGTTGCCACCTTCAAAGCGCCCTCGGTCATTTCCAGTCTCGCGGCGATCACGGAGTAGGACTCGCCGCCTTGATCGCCCCAGAGGTGGTTTTTCAACTCGGCAAAGACGCGCTTCTTGCCGGCGGAAGTCAATTCTTCGCCGAGACTCGACAGGACCTTTTCCAGCAGAGTCAGCGCCCAGCGCCGCTCGTAGATGTCTTCGGGGGTGACTTCGTCCTTCGGCTCGGCGACGTAGCGTTCCTCAACACTCGCCGCGTCCCACGATACGATGGTCTTCCCGCCGCCGCGCTTGAGCCGGCCGGCCTGCCGGTGTTGTTCAGCCAGAAAGTTTTTGAGAGACGCCAGTAGAAACGAGCGGAAGCGCCCGCGCTCCGGGTCGGCCAGGCTGAAGTATTCCTTTTCGAGAAAGCGGGCGAAAAACTCCTGCGTCACATCCTGGGCGTCTTCCGGGCTGTGCCCCTGCCGCCGCACAAACGTGTAAAGCGGGTACCAGTAAGCACCGCA
This sequence comes from uncultured Bifidobacteriaceae bacterium, assembly GCA_964574525.1. Taxonomy (GTDB): domain Bacteria; phylum Verrucomicrobiota; class Verrucomicrobiia; order Limisphaerales; family JADLHS01; genus WYBW01. The sequence continues at coordinate 416 of CAZNOE010000403.1, read as the reverse complement.
GAGTTTCTCCAGTGCCTCGCGCGCTCCGGGTGCCGAATCATGGCCGGCGGCCAGCACCACACTCCAGTGTGTAGTGACAAAGACGCCCGGTTCATTTCGGGAATGGGTGTCCGATGGATTGTCCCGTTTGCCAGACACAGGCGGCTATTGTGGGCCTCACGGCTGCCAATGAAAAGTCATTCCACTTTCGACTTCAGCAGCGGCTCAACTTGAGGAGCGACCGCCTGTGTGGTCTCCGAACAGCGCGTTGATTTTGCGGCGAACTTCTTCGTTCATTTGGGGTTAATGGCGGCCATGGTCGCCGCCGCAGTATTGCCCTCTTGGCTGTCAACCGCCACACTGGACGCCATGTCATCCGTGGTTTTCTTCAGAGCCGTCAACGTGGGCGGACATCAAAGGTTCCAGCCTGGCAAACT
>CAZNOE010000402.1:0-5830 GCA_964574525.1 uncultured Bifidobacteriaceae bacterium | reverse complement strand
GCGGCGTCTGCACCGGGATGTCGTTGTTCTCCGGCTGATACGGCAGCGGCACGAAACCTCATTCTCCGGACGCGTTGACCAGCGAATGTGGATCAATCAATGAAACCACCGATTTGAACGCCACGAAGTCGGACGTGTTGAAAGTGATCAAATGCTCCATCGCGTGCGCTTGCGACACCGCGACGAGTCGTGCGTCGTGAACCCGTTTGCCGTGGATGGGCAGTTGTTTCACGAGTTCCAGCCAGCGCGTGAAAATCTCCGGCGAATCCGGCAGCAACGGAAACCGTTCCTGCAACTAGGTCACTTCCCGCGCGGTTCGTTTGCTGTCCCAACCAAAACCGTTCGCTTCCACCGGGCGCGTGGCGACGGCCCAGAACTCAACAAAATTCTGGGGTGTGAGAAAAACTTCGTCACCTTGGCGCAACAACCGTGCGAGCGCATCGGTTGCGATGAGATGTTGCAACGAAGCCGGGTCGGCGAGCCGTAACAACAGGTTCGTGTCGGCGAGGTAAGTGGCCATCAGTCGTAGATGGCATCGCGCCCGATGGCGGAATCAGGCAGGCCCGGCCCGCGCTTATGGCTGGCCGCCCAGCGTTGCAAATCCGCCGCGCGCTCGGCGGGCGAAAGATTGCGAGGGGCATGGCCGTTGGTTTCACCGCGCAACTGTGCGCCGAGGAACAGCATCAACTTCTGCTTCTGCTGCTGCGGCAATTTCTCTGCCGCCTTCTCGATTTCTGCGAGCGTGCTCATGGCAAAAGATTAAACCCGGTCATGCGCGCGGGCAAACAGGAATTTCAACCGGCCCGTGTCGAGATAGATTCGGCTCACGGCGAGGGTGCGCAACGCGTCGCGAGCCACGCTGGGCGGTGTATGCACCGCGATACTGTTGTTCTCCGGCTGATACGGCAGCGGCACGAAGCCGTGATGCGCTTTTTGAGGAAAACAACTTGAAGCTCTCCGGCAAATCATCTCAATGCGAACCGTCTTGGTGGCTCGATGAAATAAAACCCGTGTTCTGCCAACCTCACTCGCTCTACTTTCCCTTCAATCCCGGCAGCGCCTTCTGAATTCCCGCAGTCAATACCTGCATCTGGCGGATGGCGATTTGATTCAGCCGCTTGAGCCGTTCGCCCTGCGGCAGTTTCATGTGAATGAACTCGGCGTTCATGCCCTCCATGTTGGCCAGGACGAGCAGTTGTTCGACGCTGGCGTAATCGCGGACGTTCCCGTCGAGCTTGGGGTTCGCATCGCGCCATTGCCGGGCGGTCTGACCGAAGAGCGCGACGTTGAGCAAATCCGCTTCCGTGGCGTAGGTGATGGCCGCCTGCGCGGGCGTGACCTCGGGCGGGATGAGATGCGCCTTCACCGCGTCGGTGTGGATGCGGTAATTGAGCTTCGAGAGCGTGCGGTTCAGATTCCACGCCAGCGACAGCCGGCGGTTCTCATCCTCCTTAAGCCGCTGAAATTCCTTGATGAGGTAGAGCCGGAACTCCACGGAAATCCAGGAGGCGAATTCAAACGCAATGTCCTTGTGCGCGTAAGTGCCGCCGTAGCGTCCAGGTTGGGAGGTGATGCCCACCGCGTCGGTCTTTTCGATCCATTGCTTGGGCGTCAGCGTGAAACTGTTCAGCCCGGCCTGAATTCTAATCCCGTCGAATTCGACGGGATTAAAACCGGGGTTGTTGAGCCGCTCCCAGACGCCGAGGAACTCCACCGTGTCACGGGTTCGCAGCCAGTTGCGGATCACGTCGTCCGGATGATCCGGATTCTTGTATTTGGCGATGTCCGTCAGACTGATGTAATCCTCCTGCTGCCCGGACAGAATGGTGATGGCCCTGCCCTGAACTTCGATGATGGATTTCTTGGGCTGGCTCATGGTTTCAGTTGGGTTGGTTTCTAATTCCCTCGAATTCGAGGGAATTAAAACCGGGGTTTGGTTCGTCCGCCTGGCTTTTAATTATGGCGAATTCGCCATAATTAAAACCGGGGTTGAAAACGGACTCCCAGATGCCGAGGAACTCGACCGTATTGCGGTTTCGCAGCCAATCCGAGATAAAGAACTCGCCGTCCTTGGCTTGAAGCATGTCTGTGAGCGAGAGGTAATCGCCATCCTTGCCCGAGAGTATGGACACTGCCGTTCCGTGGACTTCGATGATGGATTTCTTGGGCTTGCTCATGGCTGACGCGGTGGAAACTACCGAACCAACCGGCGGCTGCAAAGCGGGGATTTGTGTTCTCCGGCTGATACGGCAGTCCCGACCTGTCGGGATTGGCGTGTTTTTGGGAAAAATGATTCAAGCTTTGGCAAATCATCTCAATGCGAACCGTCTTGGTGGCTCGATGAAATGAAACCCGTGTTCCGCCAACCGATTTAATTCCAACCGCGAACCACGCGAATCAATTGCCGCAATAGAACGCATGGAACGCAAAAACTTTAACCGCTGATTGGCGCTGATGAACGCTGATTCAGCTTTGCGGCGGTGCTGTCTTTTCCGGGGCGGCATCGTGCTCGCTAAAAAGTTTCTCGATTGCTGCTTTGCCGAAATGCTCGTCCAAGATTTCCCGGAACTTCGGCATTTTGAATGTTTGGTAAGTCACGTCCTTAAACGCAAAAAACACAGTCGGATCGAAGTCTGTGTTGACTCGTTCGACTTGGCTTTGAACTTCCTCTTCGAACAATCGCTTCACATCGGCATCCGACATTTGCTTTCCGAAAAACCGTGATCGCCAACGGTCGGGTGGCTCGCGTTTGAGTCGGTCAGATAAGGCAGCAAGCAACTCGCTGACAATTTCGTCGGTGCGTTTTTTGATATGCGCTTTGACCGCCTCTCGGTATGCCTGAATCTTGGCCTCCAAGATTCGTATCTCCTTTTCAAAATTGGCAACGTCGCGACGGAGAATGAGCAAACCGAAAGTCCCGGCCTCGATAACGAACCGCTTCTTGATACGGCTTCGCTCTCGGTCAATGCTCAACGGGCCGAACTTCTCTTTGCGCTTCGCATCGGGTTGCCCATCTTCGCCAATTGCCGGTATCTCGACGGTGAGCGCGTCGGTATCCGAGAAAAGATGGTAACGGTTTGTGAGGCGACGGACGACATCCGCATCGCGGACGCCAAAAAGTTCTGGGTCGAGGAGCAGCGAACGGCTGGTGAGCTTGTAGTTTTTGATTTCTAAATCGACGTAGTGAAGCATGGAATTAAAGACTCGCTCAACACGTGCGACGTTGAATTCCTTTGCCGGTCTGTCCTGCAAATCTCGTTTCACTTCCTCCACCTTGCGCGTGTCAATCGGGTCGCCGCCAACTTCCAACGCTGCATGACGCTCGTCACCTAATCCACAAGCGTCGGCGATTTGGGGCGGGACTTCATTTTGAAGCACAATGCCGTTCGGCTTGTCAGGCTGCGTGGACTCCGCCTCGATTGACAGCGGGGTTGGGCTGTAGATGAGCGTCGTATCATCGGCAATCAGCAAACCCAATCGGATGCCGGGGTGGTGATTGAGCGTCAGCCCGTGCTGTGACACAGCTTTCTGCAAATACTCCAAGCCGCTCAAATCTTTGTCGCCGTAGCCGAGGCGGCAAACCTCCGCGTCCACGTCCAGAACCAAATGGATGGATTCAGGCGGGATAACGCGCATGGCATTTGCGAGCGCCTCAGCGACACCGCGCCGAACACCGGGAGCAACGAAGACCAGCCGATGCCGGGCTTGCTGGATGACACGTTTCAAAACGGTGTCGTCAACGCTTGTGAAGGTGCGGCTCATACAAATGCGGGGAACTCTTACTTGGTTTCCCCGCAATTATCCAGCGCCGAACTAAACCGCCTCGGCGCAAAAAGCCGCAGGAGCGAACCGGTAGAAATTTGCTTGTTGACAGGGTGTTGTTCGACTTTCATGTGGATTGTCGGGAAGCGAACCGATGGAAAACCAGCGTTCATCAAAAACCCAGGAACCAATGCGGCATGACGAGCAGTTCTGACACAACGAGGTGCAAGCACTGCCATGGCACCGTCGAATTCGAGATACAAAGTTCCGGGCAAGAGACCACGTGCCAGCATTGTGGGAAGACTTTTACACTGCCGACCAAGGAGGAGATTACTTTGAAAGCGCAGCTTGCCCTTGCCATAATTGAAGATGTGCAGCGCTTTAACGCGATGCAGGCCATGCTTCCAACGGGGTTAGCCTGGGCTTGTTGTTTGGCATTTATCTTGGCGATTGTGTCCGCCATTTGCATAAACATCGGAGCGTTCCTTTCAACTGAAACTCTGCTCGGATTTATCATTTGGCCGTGGATTGCAGTGTTTATCATTCCCATGCAGTGGTGGGTCTTCGTGGTAAAGTCCAAGCGTCAGCGCCCAGCCTTGCCGTTTTATGCAGTAACCGCGTTTGGGGTGCTTTTCCTTTCGCTGTTCTGGGCATACATGCTCGGATACGCCGGGCTTTGGTCCACCTTCCGGGAGCACGGTGAATTTGGGTTTTATCCCAGTTGGAGAAAAAGCCTTTTCCTTTTCGGCGGCGTTCTTGGATTGGCTGCTTATTGGCAAATCACCCGCGCAGATCAGTGGATTCGGAATCTAATTGCAAGCTACGAACAGCTTCCAATCAAACCTGATTTAGAGCCGTAAAGACCGACCTAAGGGGACGCAAGGGATCCGTCCTCCTGAATGAAGTAAGCGTGAGTGATGAAAACGTCTCCATCACTCATCTCGTATGGCGTTGCTTCACCGCTCGCCAACCCGCTGGAGCAGAGCCTTGATACGATACCCGCCAGTTCGAGATCAAAGTCTCGGCCGACTTTGAAAACTGGCGCCCCGCTTTCACCACACGCGCGGATTGCCGAAGTCTTGCAGCCGTGCCTGTCTGTGTGGTGCATCCCTCCGGGCTTTTCATGAAGAACAAACTGAGTGCGGCCTACGTCGTGGACAGTCCGCGAAGAAAAGCAGTAGCTCAAAATCATGTCCGGTCTTCCTTCCCTGATTGAATCGCCCGGATATCCCAAAAAGTGGACGATGTTGTGTTTCCTCACGTTCGGTCGGCTGCTTGGCCTCAAGTAGCAAAAGCGTCGCGCATCAAGAGAGTCTATTTCGTCAAAGGTGATTGTCGCTAGATCAAGACCCTCGTCTTTGGCGAGACATCGCGGATTTGAAAGCTGTAGGGGAAAGGACGGCGAAGACGGCAGATCATCAGCGCCTAAGCTGATCCAAAGCTGCGCCCCATTGTTGGCTTTGCGGTAATCCTCAAAACCTCTCCACACGTGGTCGCAAGTAACGAGAATTCTGTGCGTCCGGGTTCTGACGAGGCAGGACGTTCCATTGTTTGCGATTTGATGGACTGGAGACTGGCCTTCATTCCAGCAAAGCAGGCAAGTGTGCCTGCGCGCGTGCGCTTCCCATCGCCCCTCAAGCGTGATCAGGTTTGCGAGGCCGATGGCTTCATTATCGTGAACATTCATACGTTGCCAACTTCATACATCGGATGCGGAGAAGGATTTTTTCACGCCGTTGCCAGATTATCTTCCAACACTTTGGATTTGCCCAACGGCGGTTCAGCTTCGTTGGCCGTCTGCGAAGTCTCCGCAAGGACTTTGATCGGTTCGTAAAAAGTATTTCGTTGCACCGGCGTGCGACCGGCTTCACGGATGGCTTTGATCATTTCGGCTTCCGTCTGCAATTGCGGCGAGGTCGCGCCGGCCATGTGAAAGATGTGTTCCTCGATGATCGTCCCGTGCAGGTCGTCCGCGCCGTAGCTCAACGCCACCTGCGCCAGCTTCAGCCCCAGGCCCACCCAGTAGGCCGTGATGTGATCGAAGTTGTCGAGGTAGATGCGGCTCACG
>CAZNOE010000401.1:0-5830 GCA_964574525.1 uncultured Bifidobacteriaceae bacterium | reverse complement strand
GGGGCAAACCGGGACAGGAGAGCAAGCGCAAGGAAACCGAATTCGCCTGGCGCGTGTCCATCGCGGACATCGCCGCGCGCGGCTACAACCTTGACGTGAAGAACCCGCACACCGTGGACGCCGCCCACCGCGACCCCGCCGAACTTCTCGTCGAATACCAGAAAGCCCAGGCCGCCGTCGCCGAAGTGCGCGAGAAACTGCGCAACGAACTGGAGACGGCGCTGACCCGATGAGTGAAGAGACGCTCATTCCCCTGCATGGCGGTTACCGGAAACTCAAGAGCTTTCAGGTGGCGCAACTGGCCTATGATGTCACCGTGCGTTTCTGCGACCGCTACATCGAGAAACGCAGCCGCACGCACGATCAAATGGTGCAAGCCGCGCGAAGTGGCGTGCAAAACATTGCGGAGGGCAGCCAGGCCAGCGGCACGTCCAGGAAAACCGAACTCAAGCTCACCAACGTGGCCCGCGCCAGCCTGGAGGAATTGCGGCTGGACTATGAGGATTATCTGCGGCAACGCGGGCTGGAGGAGTGGCCACCGGAACACCCGGCCCTGAAGCGTTTCAAGGCGAGACGCTGCGCCACACTGGATGAGGTGCGCGCCTGGGTGGAGGATGAGCGGCGTGGACAGACACGGACTGACACCGACAGACAAGGACTGGCGAAACCGAAGAAATCGTCCGTGCCCGCGTCCGTACAAGTCCCTGAGCGTCCGTGTAAGTCCGTGTCTTCCGCCCAACTAGTGGCCAATGCCGCGCTCTCGCTGCTAAACCTCGCCTGCTACCTTCTGGACCGGCAGATCGCGGCACAGGAGAAAGCGTTTCTGGAAGAAGGCGGTTTCACGGAGCGGCTTTACCGGGTGCGGATGCAGGCCCGCAACCGCCCGCCCGCCAAACCCCGCTGACGCCATGTCACTAATCAAAGGACATCGTTACACCTGGAGCGAAATCGTGGATGAAACCGGAGCCGACGGCTCGCCGCCGTTTTATTTGTTGCATCAAGGTGGCGAGGTCGTTGCTGGTTGCTTCACGCTTGAGCTCAACCCAGAGGCGCCACGGGTTGTTCTCGCAGGCGACGGCCCGCTGATCCGCGAATGGGCAGACATCTTCTGCGCGCAGACGGGCTCAATCCCGGTGTGCGTGAAGTCAGGTCTCGGAGAATGGCTTTTCTGCGGGGACTTCAAACTGGTGCGGTCGAGCACTGACCCGGCTGAAATCGCACGTCATTCGGCTCTAGCCCGAAGGACTGACGTTTACAAACTCCTCTTCCTCGAAGAAGTAGTTTCCTGACGCATGGACCGGACACAATTGCTCCAACACTTCGACACGCTGGCGGAAACGCCGGACGCGGTTGTCAAACTTCGCACCCTAGTTTTGGAGTTGGCAACTCGCGGAGGCCTCGTTCCTCAAGAGTCGAATGATGAACCCGCGGCTGAGATACTCCGTCGGATTGAGCAGAAGCGGAAAAAAAAGCACAACGATACACCTGAACTATTACTAACAGAATTTCCGCTTGTTCTGCCAAACGGTTGGGCATTAGCACGAAATCGGACACTCTTCTCTCTAAGGAAAGGGAAAATGCCCAAGACACTTTTTACAGAGAGCAAGGGGCTTCCTTATCTCGACATTGCGGCTCTCGAGAAAGGACAGTTCAGGCGGTTCACCGACGATTTGAATTGCCCCCAAGTGGACGAAAACTCCTTGGTTATTGTTTGCGATGGTTCGCGCAGTGGACTCGTGCTCGAAGGAAAACGTGGTGTGCTTGGATCAACAATATCAGCTATTGACTTCACGGAATTAGACAAAAACTTTCTGAAAGTTTTATTGCAAGCGGCCTACGAACATTTGAATGCAAACAAGAAGGGTGCTGCGATTCCGCATCTTGACTCAGCCGCTCTCCTCGAATCTGTCAGCGCAATTCCACCCCTCGCTGAACAGCGGCGGATTGTGGTGAAGGTGGAGGAGTTGCTGGCGTTGTGCGACGAACTGGAGGCGCGGCAGACCGCCGCGCGCGAACACCGCACCCGCCTCGTCCGCTCCGCCCTCGATCACCTCACCACCGGAGTGCGTCCGTCCCCGGGCGCAGCGAGGTCCGCACGCACGACGATCTCGGGAGATTCCAACGCGCTCCGCCCGCACCACCCTGCTGCGCCCGAGGACCCCGAAGAACACGAGACAGGCGGGCGCACCCTGCTGCGCCCGAGGACGGGCGCACTCCGGACGACTTCCGCCGCCACGGCGCCTTTGTCCTGAACGCCTTCGCCGACCTCACCGGCGCGCCCGAGGACGTCCCCGCCCTCCGCCAAGCCATCCTCTCCCTAGCCGTCAAAGGCCACCTCACGGAAAAGAAAGCTGCTGATGGGAATGCCGCCGACTTGTTGCGAACGATTGCAAAACACAAAGAGCAACTCGTAAAAACGATGCAACTGAGAGCTAGGGAGATCATTGCACGAGTCGAAGAGAGTCCATCAATCTCGCCGGGCAATTGGGCTTGGTGCAGGCTGGCTGAAGTCTGTTTGAACATAACGGATGGATTTCACAACACCCCAAAAACTACGCCGTCAGGCGTGCGCTACATCACCGCCCAGCACATCCGTCCCAACGTAATCGACTTTGATAACTGCTTTTTTGTTTCGGAAATGGATCACCAAGAGTTGGTTTCCAAGACGAAGCCAAGGAAGGGGGACATTCTCGTGGTGAACATCGGCGCGGGTTCGGGGACTGCCGCAATCATCAATGCCGATTTCGAGTTCAGCTTCAAAAACGTCGCCATCTTGAATAAGTATGACGCCATTGACAGCACCTATCTTTACTACGTGCTCCATGAATCAAGGCCCGCGATTTTTGCAGAACTCACGAAAGGCGGAGCACAGCCCTTCCTGAGTCTAGGCGTGCTTAGAAATATTGTGGTTGCACTTCCCCCGCTGGCCGAACAACAGCGGATCGTGGCGAAGGTGGATGAGTTGATGCGCTGGTGCGACGCGCTGGAAGCCCGGCTCACCGCCGCCCAAACCACCGCCACCCACCTCCTCGACGCCACCCTCCACCAAATCCTGACCGCGTAGGAATTATATGCCCAACGAATCCAATGATCTTCCACCGCCCGTAAACCATGTCTTCGTGGATTACGAAAATGTCCGCGAAGTTGATCCGGCCATCATCGGCAGCAAGACCGTCCACCTCACCTTGCTGCTGGGTGCCCAGAAGACGAAGCTCGACGCGACGGTGGTCGAAAAGCTCCTGAACCATGCTGCCAACGTGGAATTGATCCGCCTGAAATCTTCGGGCCGGAACGCGCTCGATTTCGCGCTGGCTTACTACCTCGGCCGCGCGGTGCTGGCCGATCCCTGCGGCTATTTTCACATCGTGTCGAAGGACAAGGGTTACGAGGCGCTCATCGAGCATTTGCGAAGCAAACACATCCGCGTCCGGCGTCACGACGATTTCACCGCGCTCACATTCACGGCCGCGGCCAAGCCACTCGTTTCAACGCCGCTGCCCGTCGCACCAGCGGTCAAATCGCCGCCCAAGCCCAAGGCTCAGCCTTTCCACCTGGAGGCATTGGAGGCGCGGGTTTTGAAACACTTGCGCAAGCCAGCCACCAAGTGGCCCGGGACCAAGGAGAAACTCGCCAGTGACTTGATCACGCACTTGGGCAAAAAGGTCACCTTAGCTGAAGCTTCGGAGCTCATTAAGATGCTCTGTCAAGCCGGCCACCTCGTGATCGACGACAAAGGCAAGGTCACCTATCACTTGGATCCGGCATGAATGCCGAACAACAGCGAAACATGTTGCAGATGGAAGGGACTGCTGCGCTGGTGCGACGCGCTGGAAGCCCGGCTCACCGCCGCCCAAACCACCGCCGCCCACCTCCTCGACGCCACCCTCCACCAAATCCTCAATGCCTGATTGTGAAACCCATCTTTCCCGGCTGGAGAACAAGCTTCTGTCAGTTCACGCCATTGCTGACACTCGCGGACTTTTTGATCGTCAAACGCATCCTCCGCAAATACGGCTACCCACCCGACAAGCAGGAAAAGGCAACGCAAACCGTGCTTCAGCAAGCAGAGTTGCTCTGTGCGGATTGGGCATCGTAACCGGTTTGAGCGGCATCAGCTTCCTTGTGCGGGGTGAAACGCCGACATCTTTTCTTTATGTTGCTTTGCAGTGCTAATGCCAATAGTTTCCAGCAAACCACCGTCGCGATTCACTGAAGGCTTTTGGCGGGGTCGTTGACCAGTGGTAGCCGGCCCCCAAGGCCGATCTGAGTATGAATGACAGCCCACACGCGGTTCGACAACATGGGATCGGCCTCCGCTCCAGAGGAGTCGGAGGTCGGCGAAGAAATCCCGCTCACCGTTGGCCGTCAATCCATCGGAGGTGCCTATGATGGTTTTCCTGATCCATGTTCGTGACCCGCAATTCTACGCCCTACCCGCAACGACCCGGGCCAAAAACGGCAACATCCGCATCATGGGGTTCCCGCCGATCGGGATCATGTCGCTCTCGGCGGTGCTGAAGCGCGCCGGCCACGAGTCCGTGATGTTCGATCAGGCCAATCCCGAAACGCCAAACGAGGTCATCATTGAGGAGATCCAGCGGAAACAACCGGCGCTGGTGGGGTTCAGTTTCCTCAGCACCACCAGTTATCCGTACGCCAAGATTCTCGCGCGCGAGATTCGCGCGGCCAACCGCACAGTGAAGCTGGCGTTCGGCGGCGTGTTTGCCAGCCTCAACGCCCCGTTGGTGAAGCAACAATGCCCCGAAGTGGACTTCGTCTGCCGTGGCGACGGCGAGCAACTCATTCTCGACCTGTTGGACCATCTGGATGATCCATCTGGCGTGGAGAGTGTGACTTGGGCCAAAGATGGCCAGGTCGTCAGCAATCCGAATCGAAAGACGGAGCGCAACCTGGATCAATGGCCGTTCCCCGATCGTGAAAGCCTGAAGCTGGACTTCATCGAATCCATGCCGCTGGACGTGCCGTGCGTGCTCTCGCTGGAGCGGTTCACGACCATGCAGACATCCCGAGGCTGTCCGTGGTCGTGCGTGTTCTGCGACATTCCGGTGTTCAACGAAGGGAAGTGGCGCTCGCGGACTCCACAGCACGTCGTGGACGAGTTCAAGCATCTCCAGGAGCTTGGGTATGGGGCGGTCTATTTTGTGGATGACCATTTCCTGCTTCAGCCAAAACGGATCGAAGCCATCTGCAAAGGGCTGAACGACCAGAACATCACGATCCAGTGGGGATGTGAAGGGCGGGTTGATTCCGTGGCGCAGCACCTGTTTCCGGCGATGGCGAAAGCGCACTGCCGCACGCTCATGTTCGGGATCGAGAGCGGCAGCCAGAAGATGCTCGACCGGTTGAACAAGGAGCAAACGCTGGCCGAGGTGGAAACCGCGGTGACCAACGCCAAGAAGGCCGGCATCGAGATCGTCCACGGCTTTTTTGTGGTCGGCTCCCCGGATGAAACGGTCGAGGACATGAAGGCGACCTTTGACTTTGCGGCCAGGCTGCCGCTGGACACGTTCGGATTCAACCGGCTCTGTGTCTATCGCGGCACGCCGCTGTGGCACGAATACGTGAAGCGCGGCCTCGTCAATGATGCCAACGATTGGTACAAGTATTTCAAATGTTCGACGATTGATCCGACGTGCCTGCCCGGCGAGTTGATTCACGAGACACGCAGCGCGGGCCTGCGCCGGTTGTTCGTTTACAAACTGCTGCACTATCCGGTGCAGACCTTCCGGCTGTTGCGGCGTTTTCTACGCTATATGCCGGTGCGCGACGTGGTTTATCTCATCATCAAGCCGTTCCTGGGCAAGAAAAA
>CAZNOE010000400.1:0-5873 GCA_964574525.1 uncultured Bifidobacteriaceae bacterium | reverse complement strand
GCCACGAGCAGGTGGACCTCGATTTCATCCTCGAAGCGCAACGGAGATTTGAAATCGCACTCGGCATGAACGCGCGGCCAGCCCACGGGCGGTTCGATTCCCTGGGACCAAATGGAAAAACCCATTGACCGGAAAAACGCGTGCTCGGCAGCTTCCATGTAGTGGAAGTAATTCGCGTAATGGACGATGCTCGCCATGTCGGTTTCATTGAACTCGACCAGCCGGGTGATCTTGAACTCGTAAGGCATGAGTGGATTTTAGACTTACAATCTACGATTTACGATTTCAAAGTCGCGTCCGCTAAAGATTCGAAGGCGCGCAGCGTTTGCCTGGCCATCGCTGCGACGCTGAACTTCTCAAATACAGCCTTACGTCCTGTTTCGCCCAGCGCTCGCGCCTGCTGCGGCTTCAAAAGCAATTGTTCAATCGCATCGGCCAACGATTTCGGATCGCGCGGTTCGCACAATACGCCGCCGCCGGTGGCTTCAATGATTTCCGGAAACGCGGCGGCACGCGGTTGCACTACGGGTACTCCGGCCGCCATCGCTTCGATGAGATAAAGGCCGAAGGATTCGCCGTAATTCGCCGGCACGGAGAAGACAGACAGTGCGCCAAGGAAATCGAGTTTCTCCGCGCGACTCAGGTTCGGGAAGAAAGCCGTCTCGCCGATGTAGCCCGCTTCGGCCAGCCGTTTCCGCAACGATTTCACGAAGAGTTCATCACCCGGCCCGCAACTGCCGCCGATGTGCAGTTTGAGTCGGGGGATGTTGCCCCGGTTCTTGAGCACGATGAACGCCTCGACCAGCGTTTCGAGCCCCTTCTCCTTGCACATGCGCGCGAAGTAGCCGAGAACCGGCGCGCGTTTTGAACCCACCCCTGACCCCTCCAAGGAGGGGAACTGACGGCCCGCGCCCGAGTGCTCGTTCCCCTCCTTGGAGGGGTCAGGGGTGGGTTCGTTCCGACGATACCCGTCGAGACTGATTCCGTTGTGAACGACTTTCACCTTGTTCGCCGGCAGGCCAAGCCGCTTCGCCATCAAGTCGCCAAAGTATTTGCTGGGCGCGATGAATGAATCCACGTCCGCCGCCCGTTCACTCAACAGTTGCCACGCGGCGGCGCGATGAGTCTCCGGTAGCGCGTCCAGAAAAGCGTCCTCGCCTTGCAAGGTGCAGACAACCCGCGTCTGCAGTTCCGACTTCAGGCGGCGGGCCATGCCGACGAGCAGCGCGTTCGAGAGACAAACCACGTCCGGACGCGCCTGTGTCTTGAGCCACGCGATCAGTTCCTCCAGTTCGCCCACCTGTCGCCCCTCCTCGCCGCGCAGCATGGAGAGGAGCATGTCGCCGACGTCGGACGCACGCGTGCTGGCCGTCCGGCCCGCAGCCCACGCGAGCAGCTTGCGTGACGCCAGCAAATGCCGCAGCCAATCTGGCGCTTTGCGGAACAGCGCGGATTTTTGTCCGAGAAAGACGTTGATGCCGCCGAAGAAAATGGGCGTATCGGCGCTTTGGTCTTCCTCGTCGAGCGTGAGCGGCAGGTAGAGCGGCACCATCGTCACGTCGTGGCCCGTCCGCCGAAGCTCGGCCACCAGCGCGTTGTCGCGGAAACAATTCCCGCAATACATCGCGCCGGCGCCGGGGGTGATTTGGACGAGATTCATGGCGAGGCGCGTCTCGCGAAGTCGCGTTGATATCGTTTCAGCAACAAATCAGCATCGTTCGGCAGGAGATACAACCGGCTGGTGATGGTTTTCGTTTCGCCGGGAGCGAGGCCGCCGACATAGGGATCGCTGTGCAAACAAACGTAAACGCCCTCGAACAACTCGTGCGTGGCGGAACTTGCCGTAGCCAGGATCTGTCTGGCGTCAGCCGAAATGCAACCGATCAAACCGTTGGTGACCCGGTCTTCGCAAATGGGGCGGGGATTGGCCTGCTCCGGTTTTGTGCTCTTCGGCAAATAAACCTGTCCGCCCAGATAAAGCGCGTTCGTCGTGCGCGCCAGTTGATCAAGCGGCGTCAATCCGCGTTCCGTGAATACGAATGACTTGCCCGTGTAGGTTTGCTGGTCGCCGCCGGAGAACTCCGCAACCCGGATACAAGCCGGCTGAAACCATTGCACGTCGAACGCCTCCTGGCCGGGATTCTTCATCGTGTAGGAGAATCTGATTGAATCCCGTTCGGCCAGGATGTCGTGATGCACCACGACTTTGTCGGTAACAACGGTTTCAAACTCAAGGCGCTTACCGTCCGCCGACGCATGTTGCAGCGTCGTGCGGTGTGGGATTTTTGTCCGGTCCCAACTCTGATCGTGCGCCCCACTGCGACAAAATGCTTCGAGGTACAGGATTTCCAGTTTGCCCGAGGGCAGTTTCGGCGAAGATATTCTGAGCACATTGTTCGTCCAGGAGAGAGTGAATTGAGCATCCTCGCCTTCCGAGCCGCGGCTATATGCAGAAAGCCCCGTCACAATCGCGAGGAATAGAATCTTCGCGGCACGTCGCATTACCGGGCAATGCTGGCCGACGGTGATGGCGTTGCCTCAATCAGCGGCTCGCCCACGGGCAGAGTCTCGGGCAAAGGCACAAACTCACGGATCTTGTTCCAGAGCGGCGTGAAATCCTTGTTCACGTCGCCGCTCAGGCAATCGGTGATTTCGCCCGCGGCTTCGGGGCGCGCTTCGATCACCTTCTTGAAAGAAAAATCAGGATTGTAGAAAGCATAGACGAGCTTGCGCATGTTCTCGATTCCTGTGCGCATGTAATGGGCGTACTTCGCGAATCGCTGCGGAGAGAAATCGCGCTCGACGATGGCCTTGTGGACCTCGTCGCCCGCCATAACGCCGCTTTTGAGCGCGAGCATAAGGCCGCTGCTGAACACCGGATCGAGAAACGCGAACGCATCGCCGACGAGCAACAGCCCTTCACATCCACAATGCCGCGCGTGGTGCGAGTACTCGCTGATGAGATAGTAAGGCCCGACTTGCTCACCGACGGAGAGATGATCTTCGATCCAGGCATTCTGCTTGACCTCGCGTTTGAAAATCTGCTCCGGCTCTTTCACACCGCCGCGCGCTAGATATTTGCCCTCGGCCACAACGCCAACGCTGACCATGTCGTTGTGCTGCGGAATGTGCCAGAACCAGCCTTTGTCCGGCACGTAGGCCACGGTGGTCTGGCCCTCGTCAATGCCCGGCTCGCGTTTCGACCCTTTGTAGTAGGTCCAGACCGCGACCTTGTTCAGATACGGGTCTTTGATCCGCCAACCGTTGCGCACGGCGGTGAAAGCTTCCTTGCCCGTGCAATCAAGCGTAATCGGCGCCTGGAATTCCACGATCTCCCCGGACTTTTTCTGAGCGCGGACGCCCACCGCGCGCCGGCTGATTTCGGATTTCGGATTTCGGATTTCGGATTTCTCCCACAGGAGTTCCTTCACGGTAATTTCCTCGATGACCTCCGCGCCTTTGCTACGGGCGTTGTCCAGGAGAATCTGGTCGAACTCGGAGCGCAGAACCTGCCACGTTTGCGCGACGGAATTACGATCGTAACGCGTAAAGAAATAAAACGGCTCGCTGGCCTTTCCGCTGCGCGAGATGAACACGACGCTGTACTTCTTCACGAAGCCGGACGATTTCATCAATGGAATCAGGCCGAGCCGTTCCAGCGGTTGATACGTGAACGGAATGAGCGATTCGCCGATGTGGTAGCGCGGGAACTTCTCGCGTTCGAGCACGAGGACGCGATGGCCGTATTCGGCGAGGATGGCGGAAACCGCCGAGCCTGCCGGGCCGCCGCCGATGACCAAGGCGTCTACTTTGCGGGGATCCTGCGAAGAGTTTTGCATCATTCCGAAGCCCGTCCTGCTAGTCAGGCAGCCTTGGGGGCAGATGATTGATCCGAGATTGCCACGATATGAAGCGGATCAATTGTGTAGGTGACTCCCTCCTCCGTGACTACGACGACGACATTCCGGCTGACGAGAATAAAATCGGGATGTGGAACCGGAACTTCTCGACCATCCGTCAGATGCACCTTAAACGGCCTGAAATCACTCCCATGCACCCTTTCTCGAAGATTACTCAGGTTCAGCATGAACGGTCTATACGCCTGCCGCATCCGTGAGTCAAGGATGGGGGTTTTGTTCCAATCACGTGTGCAACCGCGCGAGTTTCTCCCGGACCTCCTCCAACCACGCTTCATCCGGCAGCGCATAAGGCCGGAAGGTTTCGAGCCAGCCCTCGTGCCCGTTGAACAAGATGGCGCGGTGCAGGCCGAGGGTGTTCGCCTGCGGCGTGTCAATCAAACTGGCTGAATCGGTCGCGCTCATCTGGAACAGGACGCGCATTTCGAATTCGCTCAGCGCCTTGCGGCTGAGGGAGCGCATGACGTTGTTGTAAGTGTCGCAGGTCGCGATGATATGGAAGCCAAGGCCCGCGCCCTCACAGATGAGTTTGTTAAGCAGCAAACCGGGATTGGCCGCACCCGCCGTGGCATCCATCGAGAAGCTGAGTTCCTCGTCGAAGCGAAGCTTTTTGTTTTTCGGAAGCCCGTGAATGAGCAAATAGGTTTCTGGTGCGGCCGCACCCGGGTCATCTGTGCGTTGCTGCTGGTCCGCGGCAAGTCCCGCCATTACTTCGTCAACATCGCTCGCGCGAACCAACTTCACCTCGTGCGGAATGGTTTGGATGGCCCGCTCGAGGAATTTCGCCTCGACTGAATCCGGCGGGCTGGAATCGAAAACCAAAAAGCGCGCAGCGCCCTTCGGGTGTTGCGCCGCGAGTGACACGAGGGCGATTACCAACATGCCCAGCGCCGCTTCTTCACGCTGGCCGACGATGAGGAGGTGGTTGCCGCTCTGGCGGCGGAACACGGCTTCGGTCGGGCCTTTGATGGAGTTTGGCGCGCCAAGCCAGATTCGCGCAGCGGCCAGAGGTTTGACCGAACTGGCCTCCAGTAAAGCTCGCAACACCGTGTTGTCGCGCACATTGGCCGGCGCGTTGCCTTCGAAGATGATTGGTTCGCGCAGAGTGATTGGAGCGCCGGCCTCCGGCACGGCACGTTGCGGGCGGTCACTGGAATCTCGCCGGGTCGGAGACCGGCGCTCCGCGAACTCGCGCACCGTTTTCAGCCATTGATCGCGCACGTCATCTGGCAGCCACACAACCTGGAACGGGCTGTTGCCTTGTAGCGAGCCGCCATCGTCGTTGTAGATCGCTTCGCCGGGACGCGAGAGCAGGCGCGGCGCGGGGTTATCTTCGTTCATGATGAGGTAGGCGTCGGCCTCGTTGCACTGAAGCGCGATGCGCACGACCATTTGCCCGATGGTCGCGCGCGCCAGCGTGTAAGCGCCGCCGAGCGTTTGCGAGCCGAGCAGCACGTGAATGCCAAACGCGCGTCCCTGTCGAACGATTCGGTCCAGCAACAGCGAGGCGCTCTGCGCGATACGGTCGTCCTCGACGAAGAATTCCTGAAACTCGTCAATGATGAGCAGCGTGCGGGGGATCGGTTCCTTTCCACCACTCCTCTGATAACCTCCCACGTCCTGCGCACCAGCCTTGCGGAACAGGTCGCCCCGCCGCTTCAATTCCTCGTCCACGCGCTGGAGCACGCTCAAGCCGAATTCGCGGTCGCTTTCGATGGCCACGACCCGCGCGTGCGGCAGCCGGTTCGTGGCGTAGCACTTGAACTCGACGCCTTTCTTGAAGTCCACGAGGTAAAACTCCACCTGCTCCGGGCTGCACCACAGAGCCAGGTTCGTGATGACGACGTGAAACAAGGTGGATTTGCCCGAGCCAGTCTTGCCCGCGATCAACCCGTGCTGGCGAGTGCCCTGGCCGAGCGCGAGATATTGCAGCTTCGTCGCGCCGGTGCGGCCGAT
>CAZNOE010000399.1:0-5885 GCA_964574525.1 uncultured Bifidobacteriaceae bacterium | reverse complement strand
CCCTCGAAATCAAAATCGCCGCCTGATCTCAGGTTACTATGCGGCCACACACCCCATAAGCATAAGCTTCACGGAACAAACGCTCGATAAAAGCGCGCGGCGTAATTTGTCGCCTTGGTGTCGGTAAATCCAACGATGCCCGTGGCGTTCGATCTGACTCCTACCTTTATCCAGTTCACCAGGTTCGTCGAGGCCTCGAACAAATAAACCAGACCGGGGTTACCGGTGACGGACAGGTTGACCGCGCCGTCGGGCGAACGCGAAAGGCCCGTGAAGCTCGGCTTGGGCGCGCCGACCGACTGATGTTCCACAACGGTCAGGACCTGCCTCGGCATCACGTTGGTCAGGGTTTGGACAATTCCCGAAGGCCATTCGATGCGCAACGTGTCCACGTTGGTCACGTTACCCAGGCCGAAGTGGGCGACCAAAGGCTGGACATTGCGGGCGCCGCCGTTTCTGATTTCGTACAGTTGCCAGAACGGCTTGCCGCCGATCGTGGCATGCGCGCGCACCTTGGCGCCGATGGCCGAACGGTTGGCCGCGGTGCCGACCAGCTTCACCTCAAGCCAGGCGTTGGTGTTGCCATTGTTGTGGTAGAGGAGATTGGAGATCGCAGACACGTTTGCATCATTTCGCGTGATTAACAGATCGAGAAAGCCGTCATTGTCGTAATCCACCCAGCCGCAGAGGGAGTATTCTTGTCCGCCGTCGTTGACGGGATCGCCGGCAAGGATTTGGGTGAAGGTACCGTCGCCGTTGTTGTGATAGAGAGCATTGTGCGCGTTATGACTGGCGACAAACATATCCAGATACCCATCGTTGTCGTAATCGCCCCACGTGCAGCCGAGTGAGTCGGAACCGGCAGGGCGTGACGCCATTGCGGCGTTGGTAATGGTCGTGAATGTGCCGTTGCCGTTGTTATGATAGAGGCGATTCGGTGAGCCATCATCGGCCGTCACAAACAGGTCTTGGAAACCGTCGTTGTCGTAGTCGCCCCAAGCGCTTCCCTCCGAGCGCGCAGGCCAATTATCGGTGGCGATACTGTTCGTGAGCACACGCGTAAACGTGCCGTTGCGCTCGTTATGATAAAGAAAGTTAACGACGAAATTGCCTGGCTTCGTGATGAGCAAATCCATAAAACCGTCGTTGTCGTAATCTCCCCACAACGGCCCGCCTCCACCGTCACTGGCTGGCGGGAACGAGGTCAATTTGGCAAAAGTTCCATCGCCGTCATTGTGCCACAATTGGTTCCTTGCTTGGTCGGGAATAAAGAGGTCCAAGAACCCATCGTTGTCGTAGTCCGCCCAAGCGCCCGTGTTGAAGTATCCCAGTTGAGTGGTCAGCGCCCCGCCGCTTGCGCGGGAGAAAGTGCCATTACCACTATTATGGTAGAGCACGCTGCCGCGAGGTGAGGGCGCCCCGAAGCCTGAGGAAAGGACCATGTCCAGGAGCCCATCGTTGTCATAATCCCCGACGGCCGGCCCTGTGTGATAGTCGGGGTCCTGGACAGGATCTCCTTGGGTGATTTTGGTGAAGGTGCCGTTGCCATTGTTGGTGTAGAAGACATTCGTCCGGCCACCCCAATTGGCAACGATCAGGTCCAGAAACCCGTCGTTGTTGAAATCTCCCCAGGCACCGCGGACGAATTGACCCGCGTCCTGGACAATGGCGCCAGTGGTGATTTTGGTGAAGGTGGTTTGGGCGCCGGAACTGATGAGGGTAATTAGCATCGCGCTGGTTACAAGGCTAAGTCTGGTTCTCGTTTTGAATTTCGCGTTCATGGTTTTGCCATTGGTTTGTGCTTCGTCAAAAGACCACAACTTTTCTAAGGCTGTGTCTGGCACTTAAACGAGGAAGTTGGCAAATCCTTACAAAGAAAGTTGTCAGTGATGCCTGATCAATAATTGCGTGAGCAGGGCGCAGCCGGTGAAGGCTGCGCCCGTGTCTCACGTTCTGCCGGAAGACGAATGGCATCGCCGGAGGATCACTGCGAACCATCGTTCTGCGCCCAAGAAATGAAAACCTGGGCCACGGATTTTCCCAACTCCACACCTGCAACGTTGTCCATCTGGTAATGAATGCCCGCCCAAATTCTTGAGTCGCCAGCCTCTTTGCCAACGGCGCGAATGAAATCAGCATGCGCCGGGAACAAATACGCCAGCATCTCGGATCGCGCAGCCGAGAACGTCGAATGGTTCGAAGGGTAACTCGGGAAGTTCGGAACCGGGAACAGCGGTACGATCGCCGGATCGAGTTGATGCGGCCGGATATACCAGTAGGTAAATTTCCCGTCCTGGCTCGCGATGAAGGCGTCGCCCAACACGGCTGCGATCAGCGCATAGGCGCGCGCGACGCGCGGTGGGTTCTGATCCAGCTTGTCTTCGAAGATCCACTTGTCCGCGTACCGGTAGGGCCAGACGCTGAGACCTTCCGGGCTCTGCCAGTAGTACGCTTTGGAGTTGCTCACGAAGGTTCGCGGAAAGTTGCGAACCGCCGCCGCCTCGGCCTGCACTTGGGGCGAGTCGCACGCCGGGGGAGGCGGCGATCTGAACTGGCTCGGCGAGGTCAGGAGCAGCGGTTTCCAGTTCGCGGCGGTGACATTGCCGGGATTCGTCCCGATCCATTTGCACGGGCCCGTCGGCACGGTCCCGGTCCAAACGGCATCCGAACCATCCGCCTTTGCCTTCGCGATGACTTGCTCGGCAACTTTCCGACCGAGTTCGAGGCCGGCGTAGTAGTCGCTGGGATATTGCAGGCCGGCCTGCACACGCGACCAGCCCGCCTGTTCCGCCTTGGCCTGAAAGGCCTGTGCTTCGGCTGGCAGAAAATACGCAAGGACTGTCGCTGCCGCCTGGGCCGCTGCCGCATGCTCGGACGGATAGGACGGACTGTTGGGGACCGGCAATACCGTGGGCAGTCGGTGATCCCGCTCGCTTGGGCGAAGGCGGTTGTAGAAATACTTCGACTCCCAAGTCGCAATCGTCGCGTCATACATGGCCAGAGCGACGTACTCGTAGACGCGGCTAGAATAGGTTGTTGTGGGAGTGCCGGCCAGTACCCGGGCGTTGATCAGATCAATCCAGCGATAGGCCGGAGCGCCCGCGTCCCAGAATTCGATTTGTTGCTGGGTTTGCGCGTCGTTGTGGGTCATGAGTTCGGCGAGCGACCTCCGTTCAGCACCCGCC
Source organism: uncultured Bifidobacteriaceae bacterium (assembly GCA_964574525.1). Lineage (GTDB taxonomy): Bacteria > Verrucomicrobiota > Verrucomicrobiia > Limisphaerales > JADLHS01 > WYBW01. The sequence goes on along the minus strand of CAZNOE010000399.1, from coordinate 2,700 downwards.
GCGGCGGGTCCCGGCGGCGGCGGCACGCGGTAATCCTTGCCGGAGGAAATGATCCACGTTCGCCAGTTTCCGGCATTCGGCTCAATTTGGGAATTCTCTCCCGAACCTTGGGGCCCGTGTGCCCCACCCTCCGCGTGGGCTTGCAGCGTGGTGCTTGCGACGATGAGCGACAGGCCCATGCCGAGTGCAACCGATGATCGAGTTTTCATGACTGCTGTTCCTTTCGTTTTCAGGTGTGGTCCACCTGAGTTTTTGTTTTGTTTTGTTGTTGTTCCCGAGGGGGTGGGTGGATCAAGCAGTGAAAAGAATCAGCGCGTTGAAGCGATTGATCCAATTCGTCCGCCCATCCAATCCAACCTGCTTCGCCCACCAGACCGAATTGTGTTAGTCAACTGACTTGCTGAGGCTCTAACGACGCGGCGAGGGAATCCTTACAGGAAAATTATCGCCCAATCAGGGCCCATGAGACGCGCAGTTCGTCAGACGAGTCTTCCACGCTCCACTCAATTCTGAAAATCTCTGTAAGATTTCTCGCTGGACCACGTTTAAGCGGTACGATGATGACGATGGCCAGCGACGAGCATTCTTCCATTCAAACGCGACCGAGCTTGTTGAACCGGCTCAAGACGGGTGACGACACGCAGAGTTGGCAGGAGTTTTGTCGGGTCTATGGCAAGCTCGTGCGCGACTTCGCCCTCCAAGCGGGGCTGACGGACACGGAGGTGGACGAGGTGGTGCAGGAAACCGCCATCGCGATGGCGCGGCATTTGCCGGAGTTTCGCTACGATCCGAAGGTGTGCCGGTTCAAAACCTGGCTGCTGAACCAGGCTTCGTGGCGGATCAAGGACCAGTTCAAGAAACGGGGCAGGGCGAAAGGAGGCGCGGGCGCGACGCCCGCTGATGCAGGCCGGAGGCCCGCGCTCCCTGACGACACGACGCGCACAGCGACGATCAATCGTGTCCCTGACCCGGCGGCGGTGAATCTGGACGCGCTGTTCGAGGCCGAGTGGCGCAAAAACCTGTTCGCGGCGGCGCTCGAACGGGTGAAAGCGAAGTTCAGCCTCAAGCAATTTCAGATGTTCGACCTTCACGCGCTCAAGGAATGGCCGGCGGCAGACGTGGCCAAGTCGCTCGGCGTCAGCCTCGCTAACGTATATGTAACGAAACATCGCTTCGCCGCGGCGGTGAAAAAGGAGATGGCGCGATTGGAACGCGAGATGGAGAAGGGAATGAAACGTGATGCGTGATGCGTGAAAAGCTACTAACTGTCTCTGCCTGATTCACGGTTCACCTTTCACGCCTCACGTTCAGATCATGTGACAAAACATCGCGTCGCGGAGCTTGGGCTCGAACCAGGTGCTCTTGGGCGGCATGAGGCCGCCGGCGTCGGCGATGGTCATCAAATCCTCGATGCTTGTCGGGAACATTGAGAACGCGCAGGCATACTCGCCGCTGTTCACCAGCTTCTCCAACTCCGGCGCGCCGCGAATGCCGCCGACGAAATTAATCCCCTTGCTCGTGCGTGGGTCTTCAATGCCGAAGATCGGATCGAGCACATACTTTTGCAGCAACGTCACGTCTAACTTCTCGATGGGATCGCTCGTGGCCGCGAACTGCGGGCGGAAATGCAACGTGTGCCACTTGCCAGCGAGGTAAAGGCCGAGTTCGTGTTTGCGCGTGAGTTGGCCAGTTCCGCCGGTTTTGATGATGAAAGCGGCGTCGAGTTTTTGCAGCAGTTGCTCGGGCGACGAGCCGTTCAAATCTTTCAACACGCGGTTATAGGGCAGAATCTGCATCTGGTTGTGCGGAAAAATTACGGCGAGGAAAGTCCCGGAGCGCCGGTCTCCGACCCGGCGCGTTTCTGATTCGCTTCCGCTTCGAGCCGGGCCGGAGGCCGGCGCTCCGCTCCGGTTCAAATACACGCGCGCTGCCGCTGCGCTGCGATGATGGCCGTCGGCGATGTAGAGACACGGGATGCCCGCAAATGCGGCTGCGATCAACTTGATTCCGTCAGCATCGCCGACGCTCCACGCCGTGTGGCGCACACCATCCTTGGCTGTGAAATCCACTTCGGGCTTCCCGACGATTCTCTTCGTGACAAATTGGTCCAGCGCGGTCTCGGCGCGATAGGTCAGGAACACCGGCCCGGTCTGGGAATTGAGCGCTTCGATGTGCCGGACGCGGTCGTCTTCCTTGTCGGGTCGCGTCAATTCGTGCTTCTTGATAATGCCGCGCAGATATTCATCACAACTGGCCGCCGCAACGAGGCCGACCTGGCTGTGCTTGCCCATGATCTGGCGATAGAGATAGAAACGCGGTTGCTCATCCTGCCGAAGCGCGCCTCGCTCAATGAGCCGGGACAAGTTTTCTTTACCCTTCGCATAAACTTCCGGCGCGTAGGGGTCCGTGCCCGGCGGCAAATCAATCTCCGGTTTGCTTACGTGCAGAAAGCTCAGCGGATTGCCGGCGGCGAGTTGGCGCGCTTCATCCGACGACATCACGTCGTAGGGCAATTCGCAAATCTGCGCTGCCAATTCCGGCTTGGGGCGCAACGCGGCAAACGGTTTGATCGTGGCCATAAAAGCGGTGGGAGGTTATGGATGCGATCAGATCGCCGCACGCAGAAAAGTGCTGGAGCGGTTCAGCGCTCTCAAACCGCTTCGGATTGTGAGGTGAAGTGGAACCGCTTCACTTTGATGG
>CAZNOE010000398.1:0-5895 GCA_964574525.1 uncultured Bifidobacteriaceae bacterium | reverse complement strand
ACGCCCCGCGCGCCGTTGATGATCGCCTGATACGTCATGAATCGCTCCTCGGGAAATGTGGGAAGGCGCAGCGTTTTTCCCGGGTTGCTGACGCCGCTCCAGACGACCTGCAGCGTCATCCACAACGGTTTCTTTTCTTCGCCCACCTCCATCATCAGCCGTGCGTAATCCCCGACCATGCTCATCTCGGCATTCGTCTTCACAAACTGCGAATGCAGGCCCGGCGGATACGCGATCGGATAGATGTCCACGCCGGCAATGTCGCTGACCGCGTTGTAGGTCTTGAGGCTGGCCACTGTGCCGCGCGGCGCCTGGATCAACACCAGCGGATGGTGCGGGTCGAGTTCCTTGAGGATTTGCCAGGCGCGCTCCATCGGCGGCAACGGATGCTTGCCCCATTCCGGTTCATCCACGCCTTTATAAGCGCCCAGCCCGGGATGATTGCGGAATGTCGTCAGAATTCTCCGCAATAACTCTTCGTGCTTCGCGTCGGCGGGTTTGATGCTCGCCGCCTCGCGCAAACTCAACCAGCAATGCATGCCGTAACGCGCGGCGGCATCCTGGAATTTCTTTTCCTCTGTGAACCTCGTGGCATTCCAGTCACCGCCCAGCGAGCCGGCGCGCAGAAATGTTGCTCCCGCATCCGCGAGTTCGGCGATGGCATTTTTGCCGTTTGGCGCTTTGCCATCCACGGGCGGCGGCAACGAAAAGCAGATGACAAAGATCTTCTTGCCGTCAATTTCGAGAACCTGATCGGCGTTGAGAATGGCTTTGTTGGCACGCGCTCCGATGGCTGCGAAGACTATCAGAGCGGCAGTGAGGGTCATGCGCGTGAACAAAGGCATGTAGGGATTGTGACGCGGCGTGCAAGGCAGGCAATGGAAAACATGGCAGGCAGACCCAACCCCGACCCGCTCCAAGGAGCGGAGACTCGGCCTTAACGCGCAGTTCCCCTCCTGGGAGGGGTCGGGGTGTAGCTTCGTCGTTCCAATTCGTAGTTGAAATCGTTTTGACTCAGCCACGCCGACGGTTATTCTGTGCGCCCGGATTTGGGAATCCCGGACAGTCTGGGAATTTTATGGCTAAACTCACAGTTCGCGACCTGAACGTTCATAGTAAGCGCGTTTTTGTGCGGGTGGATTACAACGTCCCGCTCGAAGAAAAAGACGGGCAAATGGTGATCACCGATGACACGCGCATAGTGGAGACGCTGCCGACGCTGCGCCTGCTTATCGAAAAGGGCGCGAGACTCATCCTAGTCGCGCACCTCGGCCGACCCAAAGGCCAGCGCGAGCCGACGATGTCGCTGCGCCCCGTCGCGGCGAAGCTGGCGGAGTTGCTCGGTTGCCCGGTGAATTTTGCGGACGATTGCATCGGAGAAAAAGTCGAGACGCTCGCCAATGCGCTTCCTCCCGGCGGTGTGTTGCTGTTGGAGAATGTCCGTTATCATAAGGAGGAGGAAGCGAACGATCCGGTGTTCGCGGAAAAGCTGGCCCGAGTCGCGGACGTTTACGTCAACGACGCGTTCGGCGCGGCGCATCGCGCTCATGCTTCGACGGAAGGCGTGGCGCGAGTGGTCGCAAAGCGCGGCGGACAGTGCGCGGCGGGGTTGTTGATGGAACGTGAGTTGAAGTTTCTCGGTGACGAACTGGAAAAACCCGCGCGGCCATTTGTCGTCATTCTCGGCGGCGCGAAAGTGTCAGACAAGATCAAGGTCATTGACCGGTTGCTGGAAAAGGCTGACTCGATCCTGGTTGGTGGCGCGATGGCTTACACCTTCCGGCTCGCGCAAGGTTTCAAGACCGGTAAATCGCTCGTCGAGGCGGACAAAGGAGACATCGCCAGGGCCGCCCTCGAAAAGGCCCAAGCGAAGAAGGTGCAGTTTCTGTTGCCGGTGGACGATGTTGTGGCCGTGCCGGTGAAGACCGATAAGCTGGACAAGAAAGGCAAGCCGGTCATCGACTGGCAAAATCCGCGCATCAGTTCCGACATGAATTGCCCGGAAGACGCCGCGGGACTCGACATCGGCCCGGCGACGGTGAAGGCATATTCCGAGGTGATCGCGAAGGCGAAGACGATTTTGTGGAACGGCCCGATGGGTTTGTTTGAGAACAAGCAGTTTGCCGCCGGTACCAACGCGATCGCCCAAGCTGTGGCCGATGCGACGCAAAAGAACAGCGCCAAGAGCATCATCGGCGGAGGCGACAGTGTGAACGCGCTCAACAAGGCTGGACTCGGCAAGCAGGTCACTTTCATGAGCACCGGTGGCGGAGCAAGCCTGGAATTCCTGGAAGGCGCGGTGCTGCCCGGTGTGGCGGCGTTGATGGACAAATGAATTTAACGCAAAGGCGCAAAGACTCGAAGGCGCAAGGATGAATGAGAACCAAATCAGCAAGGTGATCGTGGACAGCGCAATCGAAGTGCATCGTGAATTGGGCGGCCCGGGTTTGCTCGAAGGAGTTTACGAAGAAGCAATGGTTGAGGAGTTGACCCGGCGCGGATTGAAAGCCGAACGGCAATTGCAGGTGCCAATCGTTTACAAAGGCAAAACGCTGGGCGTCCCACTAAGACTCGATTTGAGATTGAATGGCCTTGTCTTGGTGGACAACAAAGCCGTAACGGAGTGGAATCCGATTTTCGAAGCACAAATGCTGACCTATCTGAGACTCACGAAATTGAAGCTCGGGTTGGTCATCAATTTTGGTGAGCGCTATGTGAAAGACGGTATTCATCGGGTCGTCAATGGTCTGTAAATGAAGCCCTCTTTGCGACTTCGCTCCTTTGCGCCTTTGCGTTAGGTTTTTTTTGAATCATGAACAAAGAACGAAAATTAATTATCGCGGGCAACTGGAAGATGAACAAGACGGTCGCCGAGGCCCTGGCCCTGGTGAGCGACTTGAAGATTGATCTCGCCAACGTGAAGGAAGTGGACATCGTCGTGTGCCCGCCGTTCACCGCGCTCGAATCCGTGTCGAAGGCGGTCCTCGACTCGAACCTTCGCCTGGGTGCGCAAAACATGAGCGAGCACAACTTCGGCGCACACACGGGCGAAATTTGCGCCGGAATGCTCAAGGAATTTTCCGCGCGTTACGTCATCCTCGGCCACTCCGAGCGACGGCAGTATCAAAAGGAATCCGACGCGCTCATTTCCAAGAAGGCGCACGCGGCGCACGCGGCGTCGCTCAAGCCGATTGTGTGCGTGGGCGAAACGCTGGCCGAACGTGAGGCCGGCCAGACCGAGAAGGTCCTCGACACCCAGGTGCGCGGAAGCCTCGCTGGCTTGAGCAAGGAGCAGATGGTCGAGACGATCATCGCCTACGAGCCAGTCTGGGCCATCGGCACGGGCAAGACTGCCACGACCCAGCAGGCCCAGGATGCGCACGCGTTCATTCGCGGGCTGCTCGTGAAAATGTTCGACCAAGCCGTTGGGAAAAAAGTCCGCATTCAGTACGGCGGCAGCGTCAAGCCGGCCAACGCGCGCGAATTAATGAGCCAGCCCGATGTGGACGGGGCGCTGGTTGGTGGCGCCTCCCTGGAGGCGAGAAGTTTTGCTGACATTGTGAAGAACTCCATTTAGAATCTGGGTTATGAGTTTCCTGATTGGATTATTGACGGTTGTTTTAGTGTTGAACTGCGTGCTGTTGATCCTGCTGGTGCTGATTCAACTGCCGAAGAAAGGAGCTAGCGCAGGCTTGGCCTTTGGCGGCGCAGCGACAGATGCTCTGTCCGGCCCCGCCACATACAATGCGCTGAACAAAGCCACCAGATATGCCGCGGTAGCTTTCTTCCTATTGGCGATTGTCTTGGCGGTCTTGCAGAGTAACCTTAAAATCTGAGTTATGAGTTTCCTGATTGGATTATTGACGGTCGTTTTAGTGTTGAACTGCGTGCTGTTGATCCTGCTGGTGCTGATTCAACTGCCGAAGAAGGACGCGGGCGCGGGCCTCGCGTTCGGCGGCGCGGCGACAGATGCCCTGTTTGGCGCGGGCACGGGTAACGTGCTGACCAAAGTCACCAAATACGCCACGGTGACTTTCTTCGTGTTGGCGATGATCGTGTCGGTCATGCGGAGCAACATTTATCATAGCCCTGCCAACGAATTTAAACGCAAGGTCGAGCGCGAAAGCAAACAGGCTCTTCCCGGCCAACCCGCAGTTCCTCCCCCCTCCGTGCCAAGCCCTGCAATCGGGCCGGAAGGGTCGAACGCGCTGACACAACCGCTCCTCGGCCCCACGAATTCGCCGGCGGCCCCCAAATAAGCCGGACCATGCGCGTCCCGCCAGCGAGCCGGGATCAGGGAGCGGAGAGCCGGGAGTTCACGCATCACGCATCACGCATCACGCAACATGTCCTGCTCGCTGCGCTCTGCGTTTTAATCACGTCCTGCGTTCGACGCGAGCCGCCCGCCGATCTCGTCATCATCAACGGCACTGAACCGGAATCGCTCGACCCGCACATCGTCACTGGCATCCCGGAAATGCGCCTCACCAAGGCGCTGTTTGACGGATTGACGAAACTTGATCCACGCATGGCCCGGCCCTCACCGGCGCTGGCCGAGCGCTGGGAGATTTCTGCTGATGGCCGTGTTTATGCGTTTCATTTGCGCACGAATGCCGTTTGGTCCACCGGCGAACCGATCACGACCAGCGACGTGGTCTGGTCGTGGATGCGCGCGCTCAGTCCCGCGACGGCCGGGGATTACGCGGGCCAATTGTTTTACATCAAAGGCGCGGAGGATTGGTACAACGGCAAGACGAAGGACTCATCGCGCGTGGGCATTCACGCGCTAGACAGCTATACGATGCGCGTGGAGTTGAATGCACCGCTCGCATTTTTTCTCGACCTGTGCGCGTTCCCAACACTCGCGGTCGTGCCGCGGCAGACCATTGATAAATACGGCGACCGCTGGTTGCACGCGCGACCGCTGCCGACCAGCGGGGCGTTTCTGCTGGGCGCGTGGCGGGTGAACGACAAGGTCCGGTTGTTGCGCAACCCGCGTTACTGGGACACGCTGGCCGTTTCCGAAATCATTGACGTGCTGCCCACCGGTTCGCCCAATACGGCCCTGAATCTCTACGAAACCGGTGTGGCTGACATTGTGTGGGACAAGGATCTCATCCCCACGGAATTGATGGATGTTCTCGTGAAGCGGCCCGACTTTCATTCATTCCAATATCTCGGCACGTATTTTTACCGTTTCAACGTCACCCGGCCGCCGTTCGACGATGCGCGGGTGCGGCGCGCGTTTGCGCTGGCGACGGACAAGCTGCGGATCATCAACAAGCTGACCAAAGGCGCGGAAAAACCGGCGGCTCATTTTGTGCCGGACGGCGTCGCGGGCTACATCTCACCCGAAGGATTGCCATTCGATCCCGAGCAGGCCCGCAAACTTCTGGCCGGGGCAGGATTTCCCGGCGGCAAAGGGTTTCCGCGCATTCAGTACACGTTTTTCTCGGCCTCCAGCGGTGGATCAAAGCTGCACGGCAAGGTCGCCGTCGAGTTGCAGCAGATGTGGCGCGACGTGCTCGGCGTCGAGATCGAACTGCGGCAGATCGAGCGCAAGGTCTTTTACAGCGCGCAGTCTAAACTCGACTATGACATCTCGACTTCCAGTTGGATCGGCGATTACAACGATGCGAACACGTTTCTCGATCTGTTCACGGGCACCAGCGGCAACAACCGCACGGGCTGGAAAAATCCTCGCTACGACGCGCTCATCCATGAAGCGAACCTGGAAACGGACTTGAAAAAGCGCGCGGAGATTTTCCGTCAGGCGGAGCGAATACTCATCGCTAAGGACCCGCCTGTCGTGCCGCTCTACTATTATGCAGGATTCAATTGTTTTGATCCGCAGAAAGTCGAGGGCATCTGGCAGAACATTCTGGATGAGCATCC
>CAZNOE010000397.1:0-5901 GCA_964574525.1 uncultured Bifidobacteriaceae bacterium | reverse complement strand
CCGAAATCGCAAGCCAAGATTGCCTCTGGGTGACGAAGGAGCGCGGCGTTCACGCCGCTTCGACGGGCGCACCGTCAAGGGCTTCTTCCTTTCATTAACACCCTGCTTTAGCCTTTAGCTGGGTGTTTGCGCCCTCTCGATCTCAAAACCGCTTCAGCGGTCTTAGGCTGGCGGGAAACCGCTGAAGCGGTTACATCCGCCTAGTTTCGCTGATCACCCAGCTAAAGCAGCTAAAGCAGGGTGTTAATGAAATCCGGTTGGCAGATGTAAAATGATGAGCCGGACCCCGATTACACAAATCCCCGGAAATTATTCTTCCCTGATTCCCGTTTTAACGGATTATAGCGCCGCAAAGTGAAAGGCAAATTATGGGATTGATGGATTATCTGAAGACGCAGTTCCTGGAAATCATCCAGTGGCAGGACGATTCGCGCGACACGATCTCGTTCCGCTATCCGGACATGGACAAGGAGATCAAGCGCGGCGCGCAACTCATCGTGCGCGAATCGCAGGTGGCGCAGTTCATTTATCTCGGCCAGTTCGGCGACACGTTCGGCCCGGGCAAATGGACGCTCACCACCGACAACATCCCGATCCTCGCCACGCTCAAAGGCTGGAAATACGGCTTTGAATCGCCGTTCAAGGCCGACATTTATTTCGTCAACACGCGTCTCTTCACCGGCAACAAATGGGGCACGGCCAACCCGATCATGATGCGCGATCCCGATTTCGGCATCGTGCGCGCGCGCGCCTACGGCACATTCGATTTTCACGTCGTGGACCCGAAGCTTTTCCTCAAGGAAGTGGCGGGCACGGACGATAGTTTCCGGCTCGACGAATTCTCCGACACCATGCGCTCGCGCATCGTAAGTGTATTCACCGACGCGCTGGCCTCGGCCAAAGTGCCGGTGCTCGACGTGGCCTCGCGCTACCAGGAAATGGGCGAAGCGCTGTTGCCGCTCATCAACCCCGCGGTCGCGGGCAAATACGGCCTGGAGATTTCGAGCTTCATCCTTGAGAACGTCTCGCTGCCGCCGGAAGTCGAGCAGGCGATGGATAAGCGCTCCAGCATGGCCGCAGTCGGCAATCTGAATGACTACGTGAAATTCCAGATGGCCGAGGCGATGACCAAAGGCGAAGGCGGCGCGATGGCCAGCACCGCCGCGCAACTCGGCGCAGGCCTGGCGATGGGCCAGCAAATGGCGCAAGCCATGGGATCAGCCCAGACGACTCCGACAGCCGCACCTCCGGGCGCAGTGCCGGAACTGCTGGGCACCGCCGACGTGGCGAAGGCTCTCGGCGTGAGTGAAGCCGACGTGTTGGCGACGCTTGAAAAGGGCGAGCTCAAAGGAAAGAAGATTGGTTCGACGTGGCGCGTGACGCGCGCAGCGCTGGATGAGTTTTTGAAGAACTGAAATCGAAGGCAGGGGAATGAACGGCAAAGGAATGGTTCCGAAAGAGTCTTTCTAGTTTTCATTCCCTTGCCGAACATTCCTTTGCCTTCAAGTTTCCGATGCCGATTCACTGTCCCGTCAAAATCAAATGTCTGGACGCCGCTGCCTTTGAAGCGCTCGACTACCGCGTCATGGGTCATTCCTACGCCAGCCAGAATGAGCTTGGCCGGCTATGTGATGAGTGCGCCTACAAAGCGGATTTGAAAGCGCGATTGTTGGCCGATGGCTTTCACTCAGTTTTGACGGAAGTGCCCGTGACGGTCACGCATCGAGACTTCGCCAAGAAGTACTACCTCGATCTGGTTGCAGACGACGCGCTCTATGAGTTGAAGACAGACGCTGCGTTTGTCGGCGAGCATGAAGCGCAGTTGCTCAACTATTTGTTCCTGCTCAGAATCCCACGCGGCAAGCTTCTGAATTTCCGCCCGACAAAAGTTCAGGGCAAGATTCTGGCCACCAGCCTGACGCCGGAAGTGCGCCGCCGTTTCACATCCGTCCGCGAACGCTGGCAGGATTTGACCCCCGCTTGCGCAACTCTGCGCCAGACGCTGTGCGATCTGATGCGCGACTGGGGCGCGTTTCTCGAGGTCGGTTTGTATCAGGAGGCGTTGATTCACTTTTTGGGCGGTGTCAGCAACGTGGAGCATCGAGTCAGCCTCAGTCGCAATGGGCTGGATTTGGGCGGCCAACGGATGTTGGTCCACGCACCCGGTATCGCGTTCCGTTTGACGGCGGTCACGGAAGACCAGCAGTACGTTGAGTCGCACATACGCCGCCTGCTTGCGCTCACCAACTTGAAGGCGATCCAATGGATCAACCTGAACCACGCCCAAATCGAGTTTACAACAATTCTCTCAAAGGCAAGGGAATGAACGGCAGAGGAATCTTTTTGAATGCCTGTTTCTCATTCCTTTGCCGAACATTTCTCTGCCTTTCCTGCCTTAACTGCCTTAACCCATTCTATGCCTGAAGCCACAGCCCAAAAGAAATTCTCCTGCCCCGCCTGCGGCGGTGAGGCGCAATGGAATCCTGGCAAGAAGGCGCTCGTCTGCCCGTTCTGCGGCACGACATCGCCCGCGCAGGTCGAACTCACGGCCACGGGTGAGGAAGTCATCGTCGAGCATGATCTCGCGGCGACGTTGCGCGGCATTCCCGATGACCGGCGCGGTTGGGACGCGAAAAAGACTTCCGTCAAATGCCAGAGTTGCCAGGCCATCTCGGTGTTTGATCCGGAACGCGTGGGGCAACGCTGCGATTTCTGCGGTTCCTCGGCACTCGTGCCCTACGAGGAAATCAAGGAAGCCTTCCGGCCGGAAAGTTTGTTGCCCATGAAGCTCGCCGAAACCCAGGTGCGCGATTCGATCCGCCGCTGGTATGGCAGCCGTTGGTTCGCGCCGAAGAAGCTCAAGAGCACCGCGCTGACCGACACCGTCAAGGGCCTCTACATTCCTTACTGGACGTTCGACGCGCAGGTCCACGCCGATTGGACCGCCGAGAGCGGCTATTACTATTACGTGACCGAGAGCTACACCGATTCGCAGGGGAAGACGCAGACGCGGCAGGTGCAGAAAATCCGCTGGGAGCCGAGCAGCGGCGCGCTGGATCATTTCTTCGATGACGAACTCGTGCCCGCCTCGCGCGGCGTGCAACCGGAGATGCTCCGGCGCATCGAACCGTTTCCGACCAAGGAATTGGTGCCGTACAAACCGGGCTTTCTTTCCGGCTGGGTGGTGGAGCGTTATCAGATTGATCTCGTCAACGCCGCCAACGCCGCGCGCGCGGAAATGGATTCCGAGATGGAACGCCTGTGCTCCGCTCAAGTGCCCGGCGACACGCAACGAAACCTGCAGGTGGACACCGATTATTCCGGCCAGACGTTCAAGCACATCCTCGCGCCCATCTGGCTGCTCACCTACAACTACGGCGCGCGCAATTTTCAGGTCGTCATCAACGGCTACACGGGCACCATCGCGGGCAAATATCCGAAGAGCTGGATCAAGATCACGCTGGCGGTGCTGGCGGTTTTGGCGGTGGTGGCGGTGTTTCTGTTGGTGGCGAATCGGTGAGAGACAACCCGGATTGAGGCAGAGGAATGAATGGCAAGGGAATGAAATCCGGGAAAACCATTCCTATGCAAATCATTCCCCGGCCATGGCGTGAATTCAGGCTGCGGTGATGATTTGAGAGCCGACGAATTCGGCTTCGAGTCGCGGTTCGCCGTCCTAGCCGCGAAAAGAGCACACAGCGGCAAATCCCTAACTTCCCAAAGGATTCCAAACGCGGACAAAACCGAAACCACCAAAATGACTGTCGTTGCGCGTGGCGAACTCAGTCACGCCGTAGTGCTTGAGCGTGAGAGCCAGTCGCGCGTCGAAAATGATGCGCCGCCCGGTGTTCGGCTGCGCCGCAAATCGCCATACCTCTTCCATCACACCGGAAGCTTCGCCGGGATGATCAATGAGTGTCCACGTTGGATGTTGCCGGAGCGTTTGGATGATGGAAACGGCGTCGGTTGGGTCGAGTGGATTCTTGAGGACGGCGGGATCGGAGCAAAACATACAACTCAACCAGCACGAGTTCGCAGATGGCAACCGCACCTGGCGCAGTCGGCAGCGAGGCAAAGAAGGCGCGGGCATCGTTGTATTCCGCGCAGTCGCGATTGAAGGAATAAAGCAGCAGGTTGGTGTCGAAAGAAATCATCGCCCCTGCTCAGTCGCGGCTTCATTGGCCAGCAACCGCCAGTCTTCGACGGGAGCGCGAAACGCGCCGAGGTTGCGGCCTTCGGGAAAGCGCCAGTCGCCATTCTTCTTCGGCTGGGGTTTGGGTTGGCGTTGAACCATCTGCTCGGCGGCATCGCGCAGCAATTCGGGCACGCTGACGTGGAGTTTCTGCGCGAGTCCTTCCACCTGCTGATAAAGCGGGTCGGGCAATTGCACTTCAGCTCGTTTCATGGCCAAACCATACCACCGTGCGGTGCCATCGGAAACCAGAAAATGCCCGGCCAATGGCGCACTGCGTTGAACGCAAACCATGCCGCCAAAGCCGCGCGCGCGGAAATGGATTCCGAGATGAAACGCCTGTGCTCCGCGCAAGTACCCGGCGACACGCAACGAAACCTGCAGGTGGACACCGATTACTCCGGCCAGACGTTCAAGCACATCCTCGCGCCCATCTGGCTGCTCACCTACAATTACGGCACGCGCAATTTTCAGGTCGTCATCAACGGCTACACCGGCGCCATCGCGGGCAAGTATCCGAAGAGCTGGATCAAAATCTCGCTGGCGGTGCTGGCGGTTTTGGCGGCGGTTGGATTCTTCCTGTTGCTGGCGAACCGGTGAAGAACAACCAGGATTGAGGCAGAGGAATGAATGGCAAGGAGTGAAATCCGGAAACCATTCCCCTGCTATGGCCTGAACACCATTTCCGGGCTTGGTTTTGGCCGCTATTCTGACTAACTTATCGCCATGGAAACAGCAACTGTTATCCGCGACGGAGATTGCCAGACCGTCCGCCTGCCCAAAAGCGTTCACCAGCCGGCAAACGTATTCGTCCGTCAAGACGGTGAATCGGTTGTGTTGGAACCGGCAAAGCCGAAAACCTGGCCGGAAGGTTTCTTCGACTCCATCCATGTGACCGACCCCGCATTCGAGGGTCCAGAGCAAGGTCAATTGCCGCCAGTGGAAAACCTGTAGGCGGCCATGCGCATCTACATCGAAAGCACGATACCGAGCTACGTTGTCGCGCGCCCGGCCCGCGACCTCTTGCAAGCCGCCCGCCAGCAACTCACCCGCGACTGGTGGGAATTTCGACGGGCCGGCCACGAACTTTTTATCAGCCAGCTTGTTCTGGACGAAATCGCTTTTGGAGAAACCGAAATGGCCAATCGCCGGCTTGGGCTGATGGCCGACATCACCTTGCTCGAATCCACCGACCGAGCGGGCGAGTTGACCCGCCGCATCATGAACTCAGGGCTGCTCCCCGCGAAAGCCGAGGGAGACGGAGCGCACATAGCACTCGCCACCGTTCATCAAATGGATATTTTACTCACATGGAACTGCCGCCACATTGCCAATGCGTTCATCCTCGGACGACTGCGCCGGTTGATCGAGTCGTGCGGCCATTCCGCTCCAACCATCTGCACGCCGGAGGAATTTCTTCAACAACCTTATGAATAAAACAACCCAAACGGTCAACCCGGAGACGGAAGGCGACTTGGTGCTGCGGGAAGTGTGGCGCGCCAAGGATGCCTTGTCCGCCGCGCGCGGTCACAGCATAGATAAGTTGTTTGCCGACTTGCGCAAACGCGAAAAAAAGTCCGGGCATCCCCTCGTTAATCTGCAAGCCAAACCTCGCAAGGCATGAAGCAGGAAGCCATAGGCGACGTGGTGCTTCAGGAAATCTGGCGCATCAAAGACACGCTTTCGGCTTCCTACGGCCACGACGTGAA
>CAZNOE010000396.1:2114-5914 GCA_964574525.1 uncultured Bifidobacteriaceae bacterium | reverse complement strand
CCTCGTCCACCTCCCCGTCCCGGTAACATTTAATATGAGTCAACTCGGGGGTGGGAGCAAATACACAATGGTGTTGCGTTGGCTGTCGCGAACAATTTACGCTCCTTCGAGCCCGAAGCCCGCTATGAACACGGCAACAAGAATTTTGGCGCGACGCGGCCTCAATCGTCTGGTGATCCTGGTCGGTACCCTGCTGGTTCCCGCGATCCAACTCAGGGCATTGATCATCACGACGAACTGCCCGGAGGTGGCAGCCTCATTGCCGCAACCCAAGCGAATTCAAAGTGGATGTCCCGCGATTGGGCCGCTGGGCTTTTTTGGCGCCCTCCCGCAGTTTTCCTCCGGGGGTACTTACCACATCTTCGCCAACAATCCTGGTGTGCTAAACACTTTTGGGCTCGCCCGGAGCGACACCAATGGCGTGTTCAACTGGAAGGTGGCCTGTTCCAATGGGTTTATGGCCCCGTTAAATGCTCAGGGGCGCATTTTCTCGCTGCAAGACCTCCCGACCATCGGCAGCAACGTCACTTGCTTTGGCGTTTACGATCGATCCGGCGGGACGTTCGTGCCGCTGTTTGAGAAGCGGCTGCCCATCAACAATCGCACCTTCGTAGGCCAGGCGGTCTTGAACAATGGAACGTTCGTCCTGTCGCTCAACCGGAGCAATTCCGTCTCATTGCTCGGTGTGAGCTCGTCCGGCACGCTGCTTTGGGCCAAACAATTTACTGCAGCCGAGTTTCCCGTCGTGTCTTCCGGCCCGAGTGATCCGGGTCGTGCTGTGACCGTCAGCGAGATGGGCACAAACAACATCTTGCTTTCGCTGACCGCCAACGCGAACGTCGGCACCACCAATGCCGTGACCGTGCTCATCCGTCTCGATTCCAGCGGGGTGATTCAATGGTCGAAAAAGTTTCAAATTCCTTTGGTGGATTCCGCACCTTCAAGTTTTGGTTCCCAAATCTTCGTGACGCCGAGCGGTGAGGTATTGGTGACAGCGTCCGATTATGACTTGCAAGGTACCACGGTGGTCCAGTTCACGCACCTGACGAAAGTGGCGAGCGACGGGACGCTGGCCTGGAGTCGAAAGATTGTCGGTGGCCTAATGGGGAGCGGTCCCCGGCAGATCGATTCGCAAGGCTCGCTCCTGCTTGATTTGATCTCGTCGGGTGCTTCAGGCAGTCACAGCGTGTGTGGCATTTTGGGCGCGGGCGGCCAGTTCACTTCGCTCGTTCAAATAAATCCGCCGGTGACGGGGCTGGTTCGGCCACAGGCGGTGTCAATTCCGCAGGGGAAAATTTATTTTGCCGGCAACTCGGGAACCACGCCGGTCATTGGCTCTTCGTCGCTGACCCTAACCAACTTTACGGCGAAAGAGTACGTCAAAGGTCCGTTTAACAGTCAAACCCTGACGCTCCTGGAAGACGGCCATCTGGCTTTTGTTGGCGCGGAAACCAACTTAACTACGTATCAGTTCGTCCGGCTGAACTCCAATCTGGGCGAGGAGGGTTGCCCACTTTTCGCTGCTTCGGCGCTCAACACCTCTTCGTCCAGCATCACAGTCGCCACCAATTCGCTCACGCTCTCCGATGTCTCCGTGACGACTTCGAATCTGACGTTGAGTCTCGTCTCGACACAATTGCAATTTCAAGTGATGGCGTTTCAGGAGCAGGCGTTGTGCACGACCAATTGTGAGTATTGGTTTTCGTCCAGCGGTATTGCATCGGGCTCTGCCGGCGGCAGTACCAACGTGAATGTGATAGTGACGAGTTTATCGACTTGCAATTGGGCGGTGGCCAATCCGTGCGCCGATTGGATCACCGTGTTCCCGATGAACGGCACCGGCAACGGACAACTCAACCTCGGCGTCGGTTACAACTCTGGCAATCCGCGCAGTTGCACGCTGACCATTGCGGGCCAGCCATTCACCGTCACTCAGGCCGGGGATGTCCGCCTGCTGGCGGAGGCTTTGGATGCAACCAACCTGGTCTGGACCACGGGAGGCAACGCTGATTGGTTAGCTCAGAATGTCGTTAGCCATGATGGCGTGGATGCCGGCCAAAGTGGGACCATCTCAGATAACCAGGAGTCATGGATGGAAACCTCCGTCACGGGGCCCGGCACACTGACTTTCTGGTGGAAAGTTTCTTCGCAAGCCGGGAGCGACCGGCTGCGTTTCAACATCAATGGTTCGCAGCAGAGCACCATCAACGGCGAAGTGGACTGGCGGCAGATGACCTACAGCATCGCCTCCGGCTCGAACGCCTTGCGCTGGCGGTACACAAAAGACATCAGCGGTTCCGGCGGACAAGACCGGGGTTGGGTTGACCAAGTCGTGTGGACCCCGACGACTGCCTGCTCCTTCTCGCTCTCCACCAGCACAGTGGCACTGGGACCAAGCGGTGGAAGCGCCAACGTGAACGTAACCGTTGCCATCGGTACAAACTGCGGTTGGAACTCGTTCAATCCCTGCGCCGATTGGCTGACCGTTTCGCCCACGAACGGGACCGGCAACGGACAGGTGACCATCACTGCGAGCGCGAACAACACCGGGACGCCGCGAGATTGCACACTGACACTGGCCGGGAGCACGATCGCCATTGTGCAAGCCGCAGTGAGTTCAGGCGACCTGCTGGTGCAATACAACCCCACAGGCTCCCACAACTCGAGCGCACCAGTCGCGCCATCGCTTGTGGCGCCGAACGTCACGGCAAGTTCCTTGCAAGAGGTGGGTCTGGAGACAACTTGGAATAACACCGATACTCTGCCGGTGGGTCGCATTGCAACGTCCGCGACTGCCGATCTAAGTCAGTACCTCACTCTTACAGTGGAAAGCGCTGCCGGCCAGCCTATCACATTCAAAGGCCTTTCCTACGATAAGCAATCGTATCTCGGTGCGGGACCAACCCACGCGAGTGTCCGATCCAGTTTGGATTCTTTCGGCACTAACATTGTCGTTGTGAACGTGAATCCGGCTGGTTTTCAGTCGCTCAATTTTGATTTGAGCGGCGTGCCAGTCGCGTCGGCCCCCGTGACGTTTCGGATTTATTTCTATGGAGCGCCAGCCTTCACGGATTGGGCTGACCTGGTCAGTAGCGCAAGGGACGGAAACGGTCTCCGCGTTAATGGGACTGTCAACGCCAGCTCTCCGATCACAATCCTGGTTGGCGACACTGCGTTTGGTTTTGCTGGAGGCAAATTTGGCTTCAATGTCACCGGACCGGTGGGACAGGGTGTGGTGATTGAAAGCTCATTGGATTTGCAGCACTGGACGCCGGTACAAACAAATGCATTCGGGGCCGGCCCCCTGTACTTCAGCGATTCCCAATCCGCCCGTTCTGGCGTGCGCTTTTATCGCGCCAAGCTGGAGTGACCTCGGTGGATCGAATTTCTCGGCCGCGTTGCTTTCGAGCGAGGACTTCACGTCATTTTCCTTAGCAGGATGCGGGCTAGGCAGCGTCCCCCCGACGCTGTGACGCGGAATGTCCGGCTATGCCTCCACATGGGTGGATGCATATCGTTCGCGGCGGCACGGTCGCAAGCTGGGAGCCGTGCGCCACCTTCATTCAAAGCAAATGTTTCACCAACGCCAGGATTCCCTGTTTCACCGGTGAGCGATGATGGGAGGCGTGGTGTGCGCGCAGGATTTTTTCGCGGTTCGCCAGATACCAATCGTAGCTGTGCGCGAACATCTCGTCGGTGGAGAAACGCGGCTGCCAGTTGAGTTCGCGCTGCGCTTTGCTGATGTCGAAGTAAAGCGAGCGCCCATACATCAGCGCGTGATAAGCGCCGAGCGGTGACAG
>CAZNOE010000396.1:0-2014 GCA_964574525.1 uncultured Bifidobacteriaceae bacterium | reverse complement strand
GCGGCAGAGCGTTTCGCCTTCCAGCTTTGCGCGTCCGTAGGCCTCGCCCGGTGAGGGAGGCGTTTGCTCGGTGACCGGGTTTGTTTTTGGCGCGCCGAACACTGCGCTGGACGAAACGTAAATGACCTTGCGGACCTTCGCCGCGAGTGCGGCGCACAAGAGATTATCCGTGCCGTGGACGTTGACCGAATGAAAGAGTTCCTTGTCTTTCGCCAGTGGAACTTGTGCGACGCAGTGATAAATGGTGCCGCAACCCGCGGCCGCCTCAGCCACCCGCGAAGTATCGCGGATGTCGCCTTGAACAAAACCCACTTCATTTGTGCGATCATCCGCGTCGGCCAGGTCAAAGACGCGGACAACCTGACCGCGTTCGCGCAACCGGTCGCGCAACAGCGATCCGAAATAGCCCGAACCCCCGGTGATGAGGGCAAAGTTTGTCGTCATGTCCAGCTTGATCCGCGGCACCGTGTCTTGCGCGGCGCGGAAGGGCGCGAGAGGTTAGCCGGGGGCGTTTCTGCTTGCCAATGCCGAAGTCGCGCCCAAGCCTTGCGCCCGTGTTCAAAACAGGAACCCCCGACAACGGCATCCCGGATGCGCAGTGGCAGCGTTGGATGGTGCGTTTCCTGGCTTGCGTGGTCGTGACCTACCTCGTGTGGCTGGCGGTCGTGGAGGCGCTGCGCCTGCCGTTTCCGTGGGACTTGTTCGTCTGGCCGGAGAGTCCGTTCATGACGAACATGCTTAAGCTGGACTTGGGCCAGCCGTTGTTCGGTCCGGCGGCGGATGGGAATTCCTTCGTCTATAGTCCCGGTCTGGAATACATCACGTTCGCGGTGCTCAAGCCGCTGGGCTTGCATCTGGACATTCGCTACTGCCGGCTGGTGAACGTCGCCATTGGCGTGCTCGCGGGAGTGCTCGCGGGCCTGGCGCTGTGTCGCGCGATAAGATTTGTTGCTCCGGAAAATCGCTTTGGCAAGTTCGCCTGGATCGGCTGCGGCGTGGCCGTGCTGGTGATTTTCAGAAACTTCACTGCCGACGTCACGCATCCAGATAATCTCGTGATGCTGCACACAGCTGGCGTGTTCTTCCTGACGTTGTGGGCGTGGCGCGAAAAACGATTTGGGATAGCGATGCTGGCCATGCTGTTCGCGGGCGGAGGCGTGTTCGCCAAGCAAATTCTCGCACTCGCGTTCCTCGGCCCGGCGCTGGTGTTTGCACGATTTAATCCGTGGGGCTGGCGGAAATGCCTGGCACTCGTGTTGGTCGGAGCTTTGTCCGCGATTGCAGCGCTGGTTGTGATCGGCTGGTCGCCCGACGCCCGATTTTATTTGCTCAAGCTGCTCCCGCATCAAGGGATTCACGTTACCCGCTTCTATTGGATGATGATTGATCTGCTCACGGCGGACCGCGCGTTTCTGCTGATGCTGGGGCTGGCCGCTGCCGGCTTGCTGTGGCGCTCAGGCGCGGCAGGGCGGGAGTACGTCCAGTTCTGCGTGGCGCTCGGCATTTTCTCAGTTTGCCCGAACGTTGCTTCTTATGTAAAAACGATGGGGATTTGGAACAATCTTATCATCTTCCAGCTCTGGCTGCTGCTGCTGGCCTGGCCGGCGGTTGCGCTGTGGCTTTCGCGCGTGTCCAACGTCAAATTGCGCCAGGAAGAAACAAGTTTGTTCAACTGGATGGTGGCCGGCGTGCTGGTCGTGTTCGTCCTGCTGCTTTTCCCGCCAAAGACGCCGGCGCATCCGGCGATGTACGCGGCTTGCGAAGAAATCCAGAAACAAGTTGACGCGGATATCAAGGCGCGGCGCAAAGTGCTCATCGGTCACGGGATGATGTATTTGCTGCGGGCGGGATTACGGGAGGTGCCGTTGGACCGGGTAAACTCCATTCTCGAACTCAAGGCGGCCGGCTACGCGGACCTCACGCAATTCCCGGAGCGCATTCGCCAGCACTACTACGACCGTCTCTATCTGACCGTCGAGACCTGGTATCCGCCCGAGTTCGTGGCGTTGATCGA
>CAZNOE010000395.1:1413-5923 GCA_964574525.1 uncultured Bifidobacteriaceae bacterium | reverse complement strand
ATTTGAACTGGCAGGCTGCGGCGGAGTGAAGGTTAAGCTCGAAAACCCCGGTTGAGGTTGAGGTGGGGAGCGTGCGCGTCCCGCGTGCGGGTTCGGGCGTCGCGCCCGAACCTTCGTGTCACAAACTTCATCGGTTGGCGGCGAACAAAAAAAGTCAGTGGCACGAAGTTTTCGGCGCGACGCCGAAAGCGGCATGCCAGAGGCGCGCGCTCCCCGTTCGCAAAACGGCGGCGTTTCCACTTCGGCCTTCGGGTGAAGCGGAACTTTCGAAAATGATCCGGCGACGTTCCCGGATCACTGGGCGCCGTCCCAAAACCGTTCCGCGCGACGAACGCCTCACTGGAAAAAACCTGGCGGAAAATCCATCACCCTCTTGACAACCCTCATAGGCGCCGGAGCGCTCTGGTTAGTGCGCGGATGCGCGCACCGTAGTGCGCTATTGGATTCGTTGGACCAAGGCTGGGTGATTTGATAACGTCCGCTCAACGATCCAGCAGGCACGTCCTGCATTTGCTATGAATTCCAACCTTGCCCTCAGAATTCTTCTGCTCATGGCCACTACCAACCTTCTAACGATCGCGGATGCCGCCGACCGCACGCAGGCGCGTTCGATGGTCATTTCGCGTTACGGCATCGTGGCAACGGAACATCCACTCGCCTCGCAAATCGGCGCGACGGTTCTTGCCCAAGGCGGCAATGCCGTGGACGCGGCGGTCGCGGCCAACGCCGCGATGGGTGTGGTCGGGCCAATGGCCAATGGCATCGGCGGCGATCTGTTTGCCATCGTTTATGAGGCAAAGAGCGGCAAGCTTTACGGCTTGAACGCGAGCGGTTGGGCGCCGGCGGGCTTAAGCAGTGAGTTTCTCAAGAGTAAGGGCTTCACCCAAATGGCGACGAACGGGATTCAGTCTGTGACTGTGCCAGGTTGCGTGGATGGCTGGCAAAAGCTACTCGACCGCTTTGGGCAAAAAAAAATGAAGGACGTGCTTGCGCCTGCAATCCGGCTGGCGGACGAAGGATTTCCAGTTACGGAAATCTTTTCCAGTTACTGGGTCGCGAGCGAAAGGAAGCTGCGCAAAAACGAAAGCGCGTCGCGGACTTATTTGCCAAATGGACGCGCGCCGGTTACGGGCGAAATCTTCCGCAATGCCGACCTCGCGTGGTCTTTGCAGCAGATTGCGAAGCGGGGACGCAAGGGGTTTTACGAAGGCGCGCTTTCCCGGCGTGTGCTGAAAGGTTCGGCTGACCTGGGCGGCACGATGAACGCGACAGACCTGGCGAAGTTTTCCGCCGAATGGGTCGAACCAATCTCCACGACGTATCACGGCTGGACGGTTTATGAGTTGCCGCCGAACGGGCAGGGGATCGCGGCGCTCGCCATGTTGAACCTGATGGAGAATTTCCCGCTGGAAAAGTTTGGACCCAATTCCACCGACGCGTTGCACGTGATGATCGAGGCGAAGAAGCTCGCTTATGCCGACATGCTGCGCTTCGTCGCCGACCCGCATTTCGCCAAAGTGCCGGTGGCGGGGATTTTGTCGAAGGATTACGCGCTCGGGCGGGCGAAGCTCATTGACATGCAAAAAGCAAATTGCAACGTCGCGGCGGGCCAGCCGCCGCCGATGGGCACCGACACGACTTACCTCTGCGTCGTGGATTCAGAGGGCAACATGGTTTCCTACATTCAAAGCAATTACAATTCGTTCGGCTCCGGTGTTGTGGCCGAGGGCACAGGTTTCGCGCTGCAGAATCGCGGCGGGTTGTTCAGCCTTGATCCCGCGCACCCCAATGCGCTGGCCGGGCGCAAGCGGCCGTTGCACACGATCATCCCTGCGTTCATGTCGAAGGGCGATGTGCGCATCGCGTTTGGCATCATGGGTGGCTGGAATCAATCGCAAGCTCATGCACAGTTCGTATCGGACCTCGTGGATCATCGGATGAACATTCAGGCGGCGTTGGAAGCCGCACGGTTTACGAAGCAGACATTCGTGGGGTGTGACGTGGAGATGGAATCACGCATACCGGAAACGGTGCGGACCGAGTTGGCGGCGCGCGGCCACGAGATCAAGCTGCGTGGACATTTCGCCGAAGACGTCGGCGGTGGGCAGGCGGTGATGCGGGATTTTGCGGCGCGCATCAACTACGGCGCGTCCGACCCGCGCAAGGACGGCGCCGCGATTCCGCAGCCGTTGCCGCTGAAATAGGCGCCAGCGTGAATGTCATCTTGGCAGCCAGTCGCACTGTGCTTTGTGACGCAGGGCGTGATCCACAAGGACCAGCGCCGTCATCGCTTCGACAATGGGAACGGCGCGCGGGAGAACGCATGGGTCGTGGCGGCCACGGCCCTTTAACGTCGTGTTTTTGAAATCCTCCGACACGGTGTCCTGATCATGCATGACGGTGGCAGTCGGCTTGAAGGCGACACGGAAGTAAATCGTCTCGCCGTTGCTGATGCCGCCTTGAATGCCGCCGGAGCGGTTGCTCGTGGTGCGGACTTTGCCTCCACGCACGCGAAAGGGATCGTTATGTTGCCGGCCCGTGAGCAGGATTCCTCCGAAGCCGGAGCCGATTTCAAATCCTTTTGTGGCGGGCAGACTCAGCATGGCTTTGGCGAGGTCGGCTTCGAGACGATCAAAAACCGGTTCGCCCCAACCCGGCGGCACACCGCGCGCCACGCCTTCGACTATTCCCCCAACGCTGTCACCAGCGCGCCTCGTCTCCTCGATAAGCTGAATCATTTTCTCCGCCATCGCCTTGTCCGGGCAACGCACGATGTTTGATTCGACATCCTTGAACCGGACTTTTTCCGGATCAACCTTGGCAATAAGGCGCTGCACTTGTTTGACGAAAGCCAACACTTCCACGTCGAATCGCTCGCGTAAGATTTTTTTGGCGATCGCGCCGGCCGCGACGCGACCGATGGTTTCGCGCGCGCTGGTGCGGCCACCGCCCGGCCAGGCGCGGATGCCGTATTTGGCGAAGTAGGTGTAGTCCGCGTGCGAAGGCCGGAACTTGGTTTCCATTTCAGAATAAGCTTCGGGCCGGGCGTCCTCGTTTTTCACCCACATGCAGATGGGCGTGCCAAGGGTTTTGCCGCCGAACGTGCCGGAAAGAATTTGCACCGTGTCTGGTTCGCGGCGCGGCGAGACAATGCGCGATTGGCCGGGGCGACGGCGGTCGAGGTCAGGTTGGATGTCGGCTTCAGAAAGCTTGAGACGCGGCGGGCAACCGTCCACAAGCACGCCCACGGCCCCGCCGTGGGATTCACCCCACGTCGTGATGCGAAAGAGATGACCGAAGGTGTTCGCCATGCGGCCAGAGTGCGGGAAAAGCGGGTGCCGGTCAAACTCTGGCTTCCGCGCGATTGCGCTTTATCTTCGTTTTGAAGGTCTGTTTTAATCAAGGCCGTGAAACTCCGGCAGGCAAAGGTCAAGCGGAAAACCAGTGAGACGAGCATCGCCGTCAAACTGAATCTTGATGGCCAGGGCGGGTCGTCAATCAAGACCGGTATTCCATTTTTTGATCACATGCTCACGTTGTTCGCCAAACACGCGGTCGTGGATTTGACGCTCCGGTGCGCTGGTGACTTGGAGGTGGACGCGCATCACACGGTCGAGGATTGCGGCATCGCTTTGGGGCAGGCGTTCGTTCAGGCGCTGGGGGACAAGCGCGGGATTCGGCGTTATGGGACGGGATTTCATCCGCGAAATCCGTTTACCGGCGAAGCGCACGTGCCAATGGATGAATGCCTGGCGCGGTGCGTAATTGATTTCAGCGGCCGGCCACATCTGGTCTGGCGCGGTTTGGATGGCTTTTCCTATCGCAAACTCAGCAAGTCTGAGAAGCGGCAGGATGCGTCCTCCGCGTTTAGGTTTGGTCTGGCGCGCGAGTTTTTTCAAGGTTTTGCCAACGAAGCCCGTTGCAATCTGCACTTGGAACTGCTCTACGGCGACGAGCCGCACCATATCGTGGAAGCGCTGTTCAAGGCGTTTGCCAAGGCGGTTGACATTGCTTGTCAGCGGGATCCGCGCATTGCCGGGCGGCTTCCGTCCACCAAGGGCAAACTGTAGAACGCGTTGAATAGGACGTGCTTTCGTCCCGTCGAACCGATGCCTGATAACGATAATTCCTCAGCCGACGACAAGTCGCTGGTGCGGGCTGCGCAGAATGGCGACATGGTTGCCTTCGAGGAACTGGTCGCCCGGCATCGGGACAAGATTTACGCGCGGGCCTACAGCATGATGCGGAATGAGGAAGAGGCGATTGATCTTTCACAGGAAGCCTGGGTCAAGGCGTGGCAACGGCTGAAGCAGTTCCAGGGTGAATCGAGCTTCGGCACATGGATGACGCGAATCGTCATCAACCTGTGCCTCGACCAGTTGCGGCGCCATAAGCGGCAGCGCGCCGAATCCATCGAAGCGATGGACGAGGAATCCGGCGGCGTTGAACGGCACATGCCGGTGGTGACCGTCAACCCTACCGAGCGGCTGGAGCGGGTCGAGTTGCGGCA
>CAZNOE010000395.1:0-1313 GCA_964574525.1 uncultured Bifidobacteriaceae bacterium | reverse complement strand
AAGACGCCGAAGCCGGCGCTCTGGTCACCGAGCTCAAGAATACTCGCGCGGCCCTGGCGGGATTCGAGGCCGGGATCAAACTGCCCGAGACGCGCGAGTTTTTCTGGTCGAAGATCGAACTGGAGATTCAACGTCTGGAAAAGTCAGCGGCGAGCGCGCCGCGCGAATCCATTTTCAATGCGTGGCGTCGCTTTCTTATTCCCGCCGGCGCCGTGGCGGCATTATTGATCGCGGGTTTCCTCGCGTTCAATGGGATTGGCCCGACGACTGACAGCGTGAAAGTCGAAACGATGTTCGCCGACGTCGGCGCGCTGACGTATCGCGACCAGGCCCACGGTCTGACGCTTGTCTGGCTACCCTATCCGGCGGACAATCAGTTTACGGATGAGGATGGAAAGGCTAAGCTCGAGTAGCCATGAGTTATTACTCCATCTCGCGCTTCTTGCTGGCCGGTGCGACGGCACTGCTGCTTTGCGCAACGGCGCTGGCTGTGCAAGCCGGTGAACTTAAGATTGAAGTCCAACTGATTTGGGGCACAACCAATTCCGTGTCGCCCAACCCGAGTCACAAACCGGCTCAGAAGGATGTCGAGCGCAAACTCCAGGAGCAGCCGTTCAAGTGGAAGCACTATTTTGAGGTCAACCGTGTGACGTTCAGCGTAGCGGACGCAGAACAGAAGGTTGTCACGGTGAGCAAGAGTTGCTCGATTCAGGTGAAGAATCTTGGCAAGCAGCAGGTTGAGGTATCGGTGATTGGCAAGGGCAAAGACACTGGCAAAGTCACCCAGCGACTGCCCAAGGGAGAGTTGCTGGCCATCGGCGGCAATGCGGAGAACCAGACCTCGTGGTTCGTGGTGCTCAAGCAAGTGGACTGACAGTTTCCCGTTTAACGCAAAAAACGCCGCGCGCTTTGCACGCGGCGTTTTGCATTTTGAGGAGTCAATCAGGACCCGACACTCGCCAGCTCCTCGTTCGTCGTCACGTTCTGGATTTTGAACTGCTCGGCGTGCATACCGGGATCGGCGCGGAAGGACAGCTTGCCGAAATAGCGTTTCTCCATCTCGATCAGATGTTTTTCGTCCTCGGTGCGCAGACGTTCCAGCACCGTTGGATGCACGACGATGCGCAACTGGAAGTCCGATTCGTCGCGCGAACGTTTCTTGAGGATTTCCTGTAGCTTGCGCTGGATTTCCACGCTCATCGTCAGGACGCTCTTCACTTTCGCGCGGCCCTGACAGTAGGGACAATCGTCATAAACGGCGGCGCGCACGCTTTCGGTGTGCCGCTGGCGCGTCATTTCCATCAAGCCCAGTT
>CAZNOE010000394.1:1516-5932 GCA_964574525.1 uncultured Bifidobacteriaceae bacterium | reverse complement strand
TCACCGCCCAACGCTCTTGTAAATCCATCCCAAGCGCTCCATCTCCTGCGGATCAAAAAGGTTGCGCCCATCGAACATGATGGGATGCGTCAGGGATTTTCGCGCGCGTTCCAGATCGAGCTTCTTGAATTCGTCCCACTCGGTGGCCACCACGAGGGCGTCGCAGCCTTCCGCCACCTCATTCATGTCGCCCACGTAAGTGACGTTCGGGAGCAGGGCTTTCGCCTTTTCCATCGCTTTCGGGTCGTGGACCCGCAAGGCCGCGCCCTCTTTGAGCAGACGCTGGCAGAGTTCGATGGCGGGCGAGGAGCGCACGTCGTCGGTGTTCTGCTTGAAGGCCAGACCGAGCACGCCAATCTTTTTGTCCTTCAGCACCCAGAGCGTCTCGGTGATTTTTTTAATGAAACGCTCCATCTGGTCGGCGTTGACATGCTGGACTTCCTTGAGCAGACGAAAGTCGTAGCCGGTCTGCTCGGCGATCTTGATGAACGCGCTCAGGTCTTTGGGAAAACAACTGCCGCCAAAACCGATGCCGGCGTTGAGAAAACGGCGGCCGATGCGCTCGTCCATACCCATGCCGTTGGCGACATCCTGCACATTGGCGCCGGCGGTTTCGCAGATCGCGGAGATCGCATTGATGTAGGAAATCTTTAGCGCGAGAAACGAGTTCGAAGCGTGCTTGATCAACTCCGCCGAGTTCATGTCCGTAATAATGATCGGCGCATTGAACGGGCGGTAAACCTCTTTCATGGCCGGCACCGGCCGTTGCGAGCGCACGCCGACGACGATCCGGTCCGGCTTCATCAAGTCCCCGACCGCAAAGCCTTCGCGCAGAAACTCCGGATTGCTGACCACGTCGAAATCCACCGGCGCCTTGCAATACCGTTTGATGGTTTCCGCGACCTTGTCTCCCGTTTTCACCGGTACGGTGCTCTTGTCCACGACAATCTTGTAACGGGTCATCGCCCCGGCGATTTCCCGTGCGACCTTCTCGATGAAACTCAAATCCACCGACCCATCCGGCTGTGGCGGCGTCGGCACAGCGATGAAAATAACATCTGATTTGCCCACGCCCTCGGCTGTATTGATCGTGAAGCTCAACCGTCCCGCCGCCACATTTTTGCGGACAAGCTCTTCCAACCCCGGCTCGTAAATTGGGATGCCGCCCTCCTTGAGCACCATCACTTTGGCTGCGTCGTTATCAACGCAGATCACTTCATGGCCGACCTCGGCAAAGCAGGTGCCCGTCACCAATCCCACATAGCCCGTGCCGATGATCGTCAACTTCATAGTGTGATCCGCATAACTGCGACGCCAATTGATCGCGAGCGTAACGCCAGAGGCGCTGCGGCAGCGTGAGATTATTTTGACTCTTTGATAAGGAAGCGCCCGTAAATCAGCCCCGCCAGTGCCCCGCCCAGCAATGGGCCAATCCAGTAAACCAAATGGTTGTTCCAGTGCCCGCTGGCAAGTGCAGGCCCGAACGTGCGCGCAGGATTCATCGCCGCACCAGTCAGTGGACCGCCGAACAGAATGTCGAGCGCCACCGTCAAGCCAATGGCCAAACCGCCGATCTTCGGCGCCCGCACATCCACTGCCGAACCGTAAACCACGAACACCAGAAAGAACGTCAATACCGCTTCGATCGCAATGGCCTGGCCGGTGGACACGACGGGAAGGGTACCCGCGCCTCCGACCTGTGGAATGTCGGGTGTGCCGCCAGCCACCGCGCCAACGCCGAGCAACGAAATACACAACACTCCCGCCGCGGTCGCACCAGCGAGTTGGGCAATCCAATAAGCGACGCTCTTGCCCAAATCAATTTTGCCGCCGACCAGCAGGCCGAACGTCACCGCTGGATTCAGATGGCCGCCAGAGATTCCACCGGTCGCCGACACCATCACCGCAATCGCCAACCCATGCGCCAGTGCGATACCCAGCAAACCGCCGGGAACAGAACCTAGATTGTAAATCGCGCCCACGCCGATGAAAATCAGCGTGAACGTGCCGATGCCTTCAGCGACGCATTGCTTGAGCAAGTTTTGATTCATGCCTAAGCTCAGTTGGTTTTTTGAGTTGAAAGGATGGGAACAGCGGCGGGTACAGGCGCCGCCGCGGAAAACTTCGTTTTCAATTCCTCCAAACGCATTCCCGCTTCGTTTCCAATCGAAGTGTCTGCGCGCGCGAGCTCCTCATAAAGACTGCGCGCCTGATCCAGCTTGTTTTGTGATTCGTAGATGCGAGCGAGCGCAAACTTGGCCTGCGGGACGATGTTGGAATTCGGATTTCGCTCAAAGGCTTCTTTGTACGCCCGCGCTGCTTCCTCATTTTTGCCTTGAGCGTCGAGACACTTGGCCGTCCCAAGAGCCGCCTGGGCCGAGAGCGGATTGCCGGAATACTCCCGAATGAACCGCTGGAATTGAGCTTGCGCCTCGCTGTACCTGCCCTGTGCAAAAAACGCTTCGCCTGCAAGCAATAATGCCTGGCCACCCGCGCTCGTGCCGCCATGCTGCGACGCCACCTTCAGATATGCCTCCGGCGATTCAGGTCGCGTCCCGCCGGAAAACGCCGTGCTCGTCAGCACCTGCGATAATGCCTCGCCGGCATTGACCTCGCTTTCGCTCTGCTGCCAGAAGTAAAATGATACGATCACACCGACAACGACGACGATGAGCGCTCCCCAGAGCGCTTGCTTCTTGTTCGTCTCGAACCACGCCCAGAGTCTTTCGAAATAGGGCAACTGCGCGACTTTTTGTTCCATATTGGGCGTGCAATCTCCCGGTCGGACGCACGAAACGCAAGCTTGAAATCCGGGGATTCGGGTCGGACAGGAATGGATTTCAAGTAATTTCATGTAATCGTTGTGCTGGATCGCGTGTGCAAAAAAAGTTTTGACACTTTGTTATTCTTACATCAATCTATCCGCATCCGTTGATATAACGGTCTCATGCAGAGTGGCTGAGGGACTGGCCCGCTGAAGCCACGGCAACCGGTTGAAGTTACGATTTCAATGCAGGTGCCAATTCCAGCCCCGGCAGGTGTCGGGGGAAAATGAGAAGAGTGCGCGAGTCTTCAGCCCCTTCTCTCCATGAGTCGGGGCTTTTTGTTTGCCCTGAAACCGTAGGGACGCGTTCCACCGCGTCCTCACAACGATTGGAAGAAGTTGCGGACGGGGTGGAAACCGTCCCTACCAGAAGTAAGTTTATGGAAGAAAATGAAGGATTCATGAGGGCGCTCAAGTGCCGCGAGTGCGGCCGCGAATACCCGCTCACCGCCACGCACGTGTGCGAATTTGATTTTGGCCCGCTCGAAGTGGCTTACGATTACGACCGGATCAAACGGTCGCTCACCAAGTCGGCGATCCAGTCGCGACCCAAGAGCATGTGGCGTTATCGCGAGTTGCTGCCGGTGGCGAACGACCCCACGGTAGGGCTGCAAGTCGGTTTCACACCGCTGGTCAAGGCCAGCCGGCTCGCCGAACGCCTCGGCATCCGCGAACTTTGGATCAAGAACGACACGGTGAACTACCCCACATTGTCCTTCAAGGACCGCGTCGTCAGCGTGGCATTGAGCCGCGCACGCGAACTTGGGTTCGACACCGTGGCCTGCGCTTCGACCGGCAACCTCGCGAATTCCGTCGCCGCTCAAGCCGCATCCGCCGGGCTGCGCGCCTACGTTTTCATCCCGTCGGATTTGGAGCAGGGCAAAGTCATCAACTCACTTGTCTATGGCGCGAACGTCGTTGGCATCAAAGGTCATTACGACGAGGTGAACCGCCTTTGCGCCGAGATCGCGGGGAAATTCGGCTGGGCGTTCGTGAACGTGAACATGCGGCCCTACTACGCCGAAGGCTCGAAGAGTCAGGCGTATGAAATCGTCGAGCAATCCGGCTGGCGCATTCCGCAACACACCGTCGTGCCGATGGCTTCCGGCTCGTTGCTCACGAAAATCCAGAAGGGCTACCAGGAATTCATCAAGCTCGGGCTGGCGGCTGAAACGGAATACGCCATCCACGGAGCGCAAGCCACGGGCTGCTCGCCTATTTCCGTTGCGCAAAAGGCGGGTCTCGATTTCTTCAAGCCCGTCAAGCCGAACACGATTGCTAAATCGCTCGCCATCGGCACGCCCGCCGACGGTTTCTATGCGTTGCGCGTGATGAAGGAAACCGGCGGCGCAGCCGAAGACGTGACCGACGATGAAATCCGCGACGCGATCAAGTTGTTGGCGGAAACGGAAGGTATTTTTGCGGAAACCGCCGGAGGCGTCACCGTGGGCGCAGCCAAGAAACTGATTGCCTCGGGGAAGATTCCAGCCAATGATTCCGCCGTCCTTTGCATCACTGGGAACGGATTGAAGACTCTCGATGCAGTCAACGGCCACGTGGGAAAACCGCGCGAAATCAAACCGAGCCTGCGG
>CAZNOE010000394.1:0-1492 GCA_964574525.1 uncultured Bifidobacteriaceae bacterium | reverse complement strand
AATTTGAAGCCATGCTGGCGAACGAAGAGAAAGTAACAGCATAGGCTGAACGCCTGACACATTGTGATTTATGTCAAAGAAAGTTCGTATCCCAACACCGCTCCGGAAGTTGACCAATAGCGAGGAACTCGTCGAGGTCAACGCCTGCACTGTCGGCGAAGTCATCGCAGAATTGCAAAGCCGTTTCCCCGGAATTCAGGAACGGCTCGTGGATGAGAAAGGCGAGATCCGTCGTTTTGTGAACGTCTATGTGAATGAAGAGGACATCCGCTTCCTCAATAACCAGCAGACGACTCTGAAAGACGGCGACGAAATCAGCATCATCCCGGCGATTGCCGGCGGTTGATTTCAAATCGCCTGCCGCGCTGTAGCGCGGCGAAGGCGGATAAATCGTAACTCAAAAATCAAAGATTCTCCTGCCATGCCCAAAGCCTCCAAACGACTGGCGACGCGGACGAAGTCCACGACACCCACTCAACAAAGATTGTGGCTGATGTATCCGCCCAAGCTCATCAAGAAGCCGTTCATTTGGGAAGTGGCGAAGAAATTCAAAGTCATCACCAACATCCGCCAGGCCAGTGTGACCGACGAAATCGGCATTGTGTGCCTCGAACTCGATGGCCCGCGCAGTGAAGTGCAGCGCGCGATCAAGTGGCTGGAAAAGCACGGCGTGAACGTCGAGCCGGTGGAAATCAACGTGATCGAGAGCTGAGGTTGGAGTCCA
Organism: uncultured Bifidobacteriaceae bacterium; assembly: GCA_964574525.1. Classification (GTDB taxonomy): domain Bacteria; phylum Verrucomicrobiota; class Verrucomicrobiia; order Limisphaerales; family JADLHS01; genus WYBW01. The sequence goes on along the minus strand of CAZNOE010000394.1, from coordinate 768 downwards.
CGCTTTAGCGTGTTCGTTCGCGGGGACAGCCTGAAGGCTGGACTCCAACAATGCTGGAGTCCAAGCTTTAGCTTGTCGGAAAAAAGGCTTAAGCCCGCACTCCAACCCATGTATCTCTGGCGCAAACTCACGCCAAAACAGCGCGACGGGTTGATGGTTTTCCGTCATCTGCAAGGCCTCCCTTGGCACAGCCTCGCGCATCGCGCCGGCGACAAGATTCACTATCTGCTCACCGCCGCGTGTTTCGAGCATTGGCCCGTCATAGGCAAGGACCCGGAGCGCATGGCGGCATTCTCCGAAACACTCCTGAAAACCGTCGCGCCACAAACGCGACGCGTCGTCGCATGGTGCGTGCTGCCGAATCATTATCATGCGCTCGTCGAAACCGAAGGCGTGCTCGAGTTGCTGCGTGACATTGGAAAAATGCACGGGCGCACTTCGTTCACTTGGAACGGCGAGGACGCCCAACGCGACCGGCAGGTCTGGTTCAACTGCGCCGAAACCTCGATGAAATCCGAGCGGCACTTTTGGGCGACGCTCAATTACGTGCATCACAACCCCGTGCATCACGGTTACGTGAAGCAATGGCAGGACTGGCCCTTTTCGAGCGCGCGGGATTATCTCGCGGCAATGGGAAAGGAACGCGCGGCGGAAGTGTGGCGGGAATATCCCTTGCTGGATTACGGGAAAGATTGGGATCCGAAGGAGATGTAATATAAGAAGCCGCGCTGAAGGGTGGACTTCAGCGGCTGGAGTCCACGCTTTAGC
>CAZNOE010000393.1:0-5946 GCA_964574525.1 uncultured Bifidobacteriaceae bacterium | reverse complement strand
GTTGCTCGTTGCCTGGCGCAATCGTGTTGGTAAATGCGAAGTTGCCGCCGGCATCAAAGGCGTTGGTCGCGATGGGTGACCACTGCGGCAATGGCAGCGCGACGTTGGTGGCCGTCACGACAGAATAGGTCGTCCCCGGCGCGCCACCCGAACCGGTGATGACGATTCCGTTGCTGTTGATGCTGACGCTGCCAATGACCGGCGCAGCGTTGCTCACACCAACCCGCAGCCAGCCGTCAGAGTTCAACGTGGAAACATTCCAAGCGAGTCCCGGGTTGAGGGCAGGCAGCGACAGACTGGCGAATGAACCCGTCAGAGCGCCGGCGCTCAACAATCGGAAGCTGTCGCTCTCCGCCAACGGCTCACCAGCGTGCGACACCGAAAGCGCTCCACCGCAAGTCAGCGTTCCACCCACGCTCAAGACGTCATTCGTGAGTGCGGCGCCGGCTTTGGTCAACTCGATCATCGTGTTGCCGGCGAGCGTGGCGTCGCCGAAAATTGTGAGCCGCCCCACCGATGCGCCCGGGGAGACCGTGCCGTTGGCGATCACGTTGCCGATCACGGTGCCATTGCCCATCAGAGTTTGGGCGGCGCTGAGAACAAAACCGCCGGCAAGTGAAGCAACATCAAACACCGCGCCGCCGGCAATTGAGATGGCGGGCGTCAGATTCATGGTCGCCGCCGAGCCGAGCTTGAGCGTACCGGCGCTGATGACCGTGCCTCCAGTGTGATTGTTGGCGGCGTTCAGTTGCACCACGCCGGTGCCCGTCTTGTTGAGGTTCCCGCCGCCGTCCACGGCATTGTTGATTTGCAGCAAGTACAAATCGCTGGAATTCTCCACGTAGGCATTGCCGGCGGATATCGTGACGGGCCCAATGACTGTGCTGCTGATACCATCAGAAACCGGCCCGCTGTGCGACAGCTTTCCACCATCCTCCAAGACGACGACTTTGTTCAGAGCATTGGTGAGTGAATAGAGATTCAAGGCAGCCCCGCCGGAAATCGTGATGCTGGCCACCGGATTCCCGAGACCGGTCGTGCCCTGTTCAACCGAAAGCACGCCTTGCAGGACAGCGATGTTCCCCAGCGCGGTATCAACCGTCACATTGTTAAGGGCAATGGTATTGGCGCCGGTCTTCGTGAGTGAATGCGGCTGGCCGAGGGTGCTCAACGCTCCCGGGCCACTGACCCCGCGCAAATCCCAGCGGGCGCTGCCGCCGAGCGTCGTGTTTCCGGTGAAGGTGAGGAATCGCAGCGCATTGTTCTGGCTGGCGCCCGTGTTGATTACCGCGCCGGCGCCGCCGACGCCCGGACCGGAAGCAGTGACGACTTCAGCGCCGAGGTTGAAGCCGTTCACGTTGAGCGTCGCGTCATTGGCAATGGTTGTGCCGGCCGTGGTCGAGCCCAGGGCGGAGGCGCTTCCAACGCGCAACGTACCGGCGCTGACAGTCGTTACACCCGAATAGGTGTTGGCCCCGGAAAGCGTCAGTGTGTTTGCGTTCTGCTTGGCAAGGGTGCCGGTGCCGGTGATCGCCGCCGAGTGCGTCAGATCGGAAGTCCGGTTGAAGACGATGGAGGCGCTGTTGTTCAAAACGCCGGCAAAGCTGCCGGAAGTTCCGCCCGCGCCAATATAAAGAGTGCCGGCGGAAACCAGGCTCGTGCCGCTGGAGGTGTTGTTTCCGGCAAGAATCAGTGTGCCGGCGGAGGCCTTGTTGAAATAGCCTGACCCGGTGACAGCACCGCCCAGGACGAGAGTGGTGCCGCCGGTTATGTCAACGTGGTTGGAACTGGACAGACTCACGTTTCCGGCAAGGGTGTTCGAGCCGCTGGCATTGGAGATTCGACCGGTATTCAACGAAAGCACCTTATTGAGAATATTCGTCCCGGTCGCCGAGATACCGAGCGTTCCGCCGGAATTGACCGTCATACTGTCGGCTGCGTTGCCCATGGTAGTCGTGCCTTGGAAGCCAAGCGTGCCTTCGCTGACCGTGATGGTTTTCAACTGCGTGGCGTCGAGATTGACCAGCCAGATTTCATTGCCGCTCACCTTGGTGAGGTTGAAGGCCCCAAGCAGAGAGCCGGTCGGGTTGGCGCGAATGTCCCACCGGCCGTTGCCGCCGAATGTCGTGTTGCCGGTCAGCGTGACGAAGCGCAACGCGTTTTGCTGGCTGGCGGGCAGACTGGTGAGGATGGCTCCGCGGCCGTTGATGCCGCCGCCTGCCACGAAGACTTGTTCCGCGCCGAGGCTGAAAGCCGCCAGATCCAGACGCGCGCCCGATGCGATCGTGGTCGTGCCGGCGGCGCTGCCCAGCGCGGCATTATTGCCCGCCATGAACGTGCCCGCGCCGACCGTGACATCGCCCGAGAATGTGTTCGCGCCAGCCAGGCGCAGGATGCCGGCGCCGGTCTTGTTGAATCCGCCGCTGCCGATAATAGTGCCCCGCATATCCAACGTGGCCGCCTCACCGGTGGAAGCGATGACAACGCCGGACAACGTAAGCACACCCGTGACGCTGTTGTGACCGGAATCGTTCCGCAACGTGCAGGAATTCAAAAAGAGAAACGCCTTGCTGAAATCGCTGTCAAAGGCGTCCAGAAAAGCCAGCGTGGCGCCGGAGTTCACAGTCACCGGCGCGCTGTTGGCGATGGCGTTCGCGCCCTCGAAGCCAAGCGCGCCCTGATTGACTGTGATATTGCCCAAAGTGATGCTGCCAAGATTGGCGAGCCAGACCTCGTTCGCGCCGGTCTTTGTGAGGGCGTAGCCGTTGCCGATCAAACCCGCCGGGATGTTGGCGGCGGGGATGCCGCGAATATCCCAGCGAGCCGAGCCGCCTATCGTGGTGTCACCAACCAAAGTCACGTTGCGCAGCGCGTTTGTCTGCATGCTGCCGGTGTTGATGAGCGCGCCGTCGCCGAAAGGACCGTCGCCCGAAAGCGTGAGCCTTTCGACGCCGAGGGCGAAGCCATTTAGATTCAATTGACCGGTATTGCGGATGGACGTGCCCGCGTTTGTCAGGCCGAGCGCCGCCTCGTTGCCAATCAACAGAGTCCCGTCTCGGACAAGCGTAAAGCCGCTAAAATCGTTGGAAGTATCAAGCGTCAGGCTGCCACTACCCAGCTTGATAATGGAAGCGGTGCCGCTGATGCGGCCACTCCCGCCGAAAGCATATCCGACGACGTTACTAACGATCACGCTGGCTGGCGACAGCGCGCCGCTTAAGTTCACGGACGGTGTGGCTGAACCGGACGGATTAAACCAAACGCCATCGCCTTGAAAAAACGCAGAAGGCCCTCCACCTCGCAACCAATTGGTCGCGCCGCTGACATCCCAATGATTCGCCAAGCCGTCGCCCTGCCAGATGAGCACCGCCGGCGCGCCGGAAATTGCCACGCGGATTTCGCCCGGCACCGAATCATCGAAAATGTAGGTGTAACGATTCCCGGCATTCGCGGCGGCGAAGTTGGTCGCGCTACCGGTGAGCGTGCCACCGTACGTCAGGATGGTGTACGTGCCGTTGGTTTCGGGAAGCGCGCCGGCGAAATCGAAATTCACAGTGATCGTGCCGTTCAAAACCAGGTTTCCCGCTACGCCGATGAGATCGTTAATGCCGCTGCCGGTGTTCGTGGTCGAACTGAGATTCAAATCAAGCGCAGTGCCGTCATTCACCGTAAGCTGGTTGGCAAAAGTCAAAGTGCCCGGTGAGCTGGCAGCGCCGGGAGCGAGCCGGGAACTGCTGGCCGTGAAAACATCACCGGTTATGACGCCGTGGCCGGCGAGCATCCCGGCCGAAACGAGTTGCCAACCCGTTTGTGCGGCCACGTCGAACACTGCACCGGATTGAACGGTGATCGCCGCGATTGAGTCAACCGATGCGGTGCCACCCAACTGGACGGCGCCCGAGGCAATCACCAGTCCGGCGCTGGCGTTGTTCGTGCCTGCCAGCACCAGGCGGCCCGACCCAAACTTTGTCAGCGTGAACGGACCCTCCAGAGGTCCCGCCAGGGCGAGGTCCGAAGCGGTGGTGTTGGTGACAACGAGATTGGTTTGCAGTTGCACCGGCGCCGTAATGGAGTCGTTCAGCCCTGTCAGTTTGCTGATCCAGGCATTGCCATTGGTGGCGCCAAGCCGCAGCGTGCCGCTGCCCGAAGCTTGTAGCGTGAATGTGTGCGAGGCATCCGCATCTCCCAGTAACAGGCCGCCCAGCGTGATCGGTATATCAATTTCGATGGTTTGATCGCCGGTGATGTTGTTGTTGACGCGCGCCGTGCCGCTCAGCCCCAAAGGAACGGTGCCGGAACTCCAGTTGGCCGGGTCCGTCCATGAGTAAATGCCGCCACTGGTCGCCACCCAGGTGCCATCGCCCGGCAGCGTGACTGACAGTGTGTATTGGCCGAGGCTCGCGTAGTCAGTGTAACCGTCGCTCAATGGATTTCCGCTGCCAATTCCATCCACGGACACAAAATAGTTTCCTATTGGCAAGTTCGTCGAAAGGGTGACCGGCAATACACCCGACGTGCTGTTATCCGCGACGGAGGAGGAAGTGATCAGGCTGCCGTTCCCATCATAAAGTGACAACTGGAGGCGCAAGTTTGGTCCGCGCGGCGAGGGCGTAGCCGTGATCGTCGTGCGGCCGGCACCTGCTTCAAACGAAAAGAAATCCACATCCGTCCGGCTGCTGATGATTCCCCAAATGAACGGCCTGACTCCCGCGAGTGGCCTGGCGGTGGTGATGCTGTCGCCATAGTCGTCCGGGCGATCAATGGCGCCGAAGTTCAACATTACGGCGAGGTCATCCTCATCGGAGTTGTTGGCCTGGCTGTATTCACCTTTGCTCCATTGAACGATGGGACGGTCGTAACCGACGCCCATGATCGGCGCCCAGTTGCCGTGGCCTGAGTAGTATGCCGAACTGGGCAGTTGGCCGTCGTGATGCAAACCCAGCGTGTGCCCGGCTTCATGACTGCACGCCTCGGCGATGTTCTTTTCGCTGTCGCTCAGGCCTTTTGGAAAAACCCAGCACGGCAGGTCCTCGCCGTCATCGAAGGAAAAAAGATACGCCACGCCTCCCGCACCCGGATTGTACCAATCGGTAGAGTCGCCACCGATCACCACACGCACGCCGTAGAGGCCAGTGCCGGTGTTCTTCAGCGCCGCCACGCCCGGATCTTCCGTGGTGACGTCAATGTCGTATTGCAGGTAATCCTCGGCCACACGTGCCCAAATGAATTGAATGCGCTGGCGCTCGGTGGTGCTAAATGTGTACGGAACGCCATCAAAGTCGTAGGGACGGGCAATCGGCGCGCTGCCGTTACTGCTACCCCAGACGGTCGTGCTGGCATCGTGACCGTCGAAGTCCAGGTAAATGACCCGGCTCGCCCCGGGACGGCTATGGAGCTTGAAAGTCTGATTGAGTGGATAGAGCGGATTAAGCGGCGGACTGTTGGTGGACTCTCCGACTGGCCCCTCTTGCGGAAGCCCGAATTCGCAGGCATAAAACAGCCGGCCGCGACGATCCACCCACAGCGACCGGTCGCGTTGAAACAAGCGGCGCAGTTCGCCTTCCTGCATGCGGTGAAATTCCGCCACGTCCTTCAACCGGCTGCCCAGCGATTGCAAAGCCTCCTCGCCACGCAGATTCCTGGCGAGCGGGGCATTGGCAAGCGGTGCGGGTCTTGATTGCGCCAGCGCCGGCAAAGTTTGGGCAAGGAGAAATCCCACGAGAAACAGCAACGCGCAGTACCGGCTTCGGCGGAAGTTCGATTGAGTGGGCCGCATGACTTGCCTTGAGTTTTCGCCTAAAACCTGGCGGCGTCAAACCTCGAAATGGCACCCGGTCAACGCCATCGCTATTATTCAGAAGACTTCACACCGCCCACTTATTCCCACGACGGCATTTTTTCGCTGAAGCGGGTGTAGAGCAGCGCCGCTTCGGTGCGGGTGTGGAC
>CAZNOE010000392.1:0-5947 GCA_964574525.1 uncultured Bifidobacteriaceae bacterium | reverse complement strand
CCCGTTTGGGTGCTCTCTTCCGCGACACTTTCACTCAAATTTGCCATAATAAATCACTTCAAAATCGGGCGCTTGATTCGCGTCCAGGCTAACCCAAATAGAGTAGAAAACTGACGCTCCCAACACAACTTTTATTTCCTTGGTTTTGAGGGTGAAAGCCCTATTACTTGTGGAGGTTCGGATTACCCTGCCCGACTAATTGTGTTGGGAACAACTTGTCAGAAACCCGCTACAAACCGCTCTTTTTCGACCGAAGAAAACATCTTCACGACTTGATATCGCGCACGTAAAAAACCGTGCAACCGATGACAAATGCCGTCGTGCAAACAGCGGCCAGGACGCTTTCCGACTCAAGAATTCGGGCCCACGGCGTCGGCTTCTGAAACACCAAAAACCAGCACTCGAAATGATGAGTGATGAACCAGCTCCGGTAGTCTTCAAAAAACGGAATGTGCTGCATGACCATGTTCACGAACAGAAACGAGAGCGCCAGAATCGTGGCGGCTGCCGGCTTCATGTTGAAGGACGAAAACATGAACGCCACCGACAACATTGCAATGGCGTTTACGGCCATGAACAGATGTGCAAACGCATACAGCGCCAACCCTTCGGCCGGCGGAAAAAGACCGAACAACGAATCCGTTTGCGTTTGTCCAAAAACGAACATCCCTTTCCACGGAAAACAGAGACGCGCAAAACCCAGGGCGATGACGCCCAACGCCAACACCAATACGCCCGCAAAAATAATTCCCGCAAACCATTTCACCAGCAACAGGCGAACGCGCGAAATGGGCCGGGATAGAATCATTCGCAGCGTGCCGTCCTCGGCTTCCTTCGCGACCAGGTCGCCGCCGACCAGCGTGACATAAAGCGGCATGAGCAGCAGGATTTGCGGCCACAGCATCACCACCGCCACGGTCAGCGCGGAAATGTATTCCGACGCGAGATATCCGTTGCCGGACAGCAGACGCTCAAATTGGCCCTGCCAACGCGTATATCTGAACATCACCAGCATGACGGTTTGCACCACCACGAACGCGCCGAAGCCGATGTAGGTCCGTTTCTTGCCGAAGAGCTTCCACAGTTCGTTCTTAAGTTGCGCGATAAACATGGGTCAGTTGCTGGTCGAGATGACTGGCGGCGCCTTCACCAGGCTCAGGTAAAAATCCTCCAGCGTTTGCTCGTGCTGCCAGATTCCCTCAACAGCCATCCCCGCCGTAACGAGCGCCCGTGTCACGTCGGCTGTCGAAGTCCCGTCATAGAGCACAATAAACTGGCCATCCGTCGCATTCGAGATCAGACGGTGTTCGCGAAGCAAGGTCGTGGCCGCCGTGAAATCCGGCGTTTTCAACATCACCTTGCTCCGCGCCGCCTTTACCTCCGTCACCTGACCTTCGAACACCTTGCGGCCTTGCTGCAACACGGCGATGCGTGTGCAAAGTTGCCCGACTTCCGTCAGCAGGTGCGATGAAAGCAGAATCGTCAGGCCCAACTCCCGGTGCAAGCGGGCGATGGTCTGACGCATTTCAGCGATGCCTTCCGGGTCCAACCCGCTGCCCGGTTCGTCGAGAATCAGCAACTCCGGGTTGGGCAGAAGCGCTTGCGCCAATGCGAGTCTGGCTCGCATGCCATGCGAATAAGTTTTGACCTTGGACTGCTCGCGCCCGGTGAGGCCGACCCAATCCACGACCTCGCGAATCCGTTGCGCCGACGTAGGCGCCGTGTAGTGGCTGAGGATTTCCAGATTCCTCCAGCCGCTGAGGTAATCGTAAAACGCCGGTGTTTCGAAAATCGCTCCGACCTTCTTCAGCGCCAGTGAGCGATGGCGCGTCACGTCATGCCCGCAAACATTCACCCCTCCACTCGTGGGCCACACCTGACCGAGCATCATTCCGATGGCTGTGCTCTTGCCCGCGCCATTGTGACCGAGCAGACCGAAGATTTCCCCGCGAGGAACAGTGAGCGTGAGATCCTCGACAGCGAGACGCTGACCGAAGTTTTTGCGGACGTTGCGTAATTGGATCATGGCTGGTTCTGAATTGTTCCTTCAATGGCCAGCAGATTTTTGATGTGCCCGTCCGCGTAAAGATAGTTCACCCCCTTGTTCGCGCCGCGCGCGGCGTGAAAGGCTTCCTTGTCGAAGAACACCGGAATCGCGTGCAAATTGAATTGCATCCCGAACACTTCGAGATGGTCGGCCCGCTGCCCGTTCAGCAGGCTGTTCCACGCATAGCTCGACCCCGTTCCCTCGAACAGTTGTGCCCGATCCGATGGGCAACGCAGCACGTTCAGGTTGCCGAGTTGATCCTTCAGCACCACCTCCACACCTGCCAGAGTGTTCGTGGGCGGTTGGTTCGTGCTCGTCAACTGGTCACGCATGAATGGGAGCCGATTGTTATTGCTGTCCACGTACACCTGCAACGCCACGCCGATTTGCCGGAGATTGCCGATGCACGCAGCGGAGCGACCTGCCTCCTTTGCCCGGCCCAGCGCCGGCATCAATAGCGCTGCCAGGACGCCGATGATGGCGATGACCACGAGCAATTCGACCAGAGTAAAAGCTAGGATGGTTTTCACGCTCGCCCTCACCCTAACCCTCTCCCCCAGGGAGAGGGAACAGCTTCGCGAGTCTCCTGAATACCTCTTCGTCACAAATGCAGTTGCCGCCTTCTGGCCAGCCACAGAAGAAACTGCACGACAACCCGGCGTGTCCGTATGGCCAAAGTGCGGCGAATGATTCTCCCTCTCCCGGGGGAGAGGGCCGGGGTGAGGGCGAGCGTAAATCAAACCTCTCGCCGACGTCAGACCGAAGACTTGGGACGTAAGACTTATCTGGTTCATCTTCCCCTTTGGAATCTCCCGCTCTCCATCGCACGCTGCAATTCCTCCAACACCGGCGCCAGTTCCGCCTTCGTCTGCGCCGAGCTTTGGCTGTAAAAAGTTTTCAACCCGATGGTGCGCACCTTCGCCTCCAGTTCCGGGCTGATCGGCGGGCGATTCGTCGCTCCGCCCGCCTGCACCCGCGCTTCACGCAACCGCTTCAAAGCGCCATCAATCGCCCGGCGCCGCTTGTCTTCCGGCATTTCCTCGAACGCATTGATCATCTGCTTGAAACCCGTCGGCATCGTCGCCTCGATGAATTGCCCCTTCTCCTCCTCCGTCATCTGCTCGAACCACCGTTCCCCGCTGCGATCTGCGCGCATCCGTTGTCGCTCCTCGTATGAGAGCTTGTTGATTTTGTCGGCCAAATCCTGAATCGCTTTCGCGCGGTCCGCGGCGGAGAGCTTGCTCAAATTCACCGACGCGACAAACGCCACCACCTTTTCCGCCGTCATTTTCGCGTTCCTGGCAATCCAATGCCCTGTCAGCGCCACGACCCAAATGCCCACAAGAGCCGCCACTGCCCAAACCACTGCGCGTTGTCGCTGACTTAGCATGTCACGAGTTTAGCGGGCGTAGCCGCGTGTGCCACGAAAAAGGAAGCGTGTTGTAGCGGCGGTCTGTGACCGCCGAGCACAGCACTTGTAAAGCGCTCAATTGGGCGTTCCAACCAAATCCAACTTGCCATGCCGCCGGCCAAACTTAATCTCCCGGCCATGTCGCTTTCGGAAACGCAGAGACAGAATTCAGAAACACTCGCCCACCCGGACAGATTTGTCCGCCGGCACATCGGTCCGAACGCAGCGGAAACGGCGGAAATGTTGAAGATTCTTGGCTTCGATTCGCTCGACGCTTTGGCTGACGCCGCTGTGCCAAAGCAAATTCGGTTGAACCAGTCACTCAATCTTCCCGCTGCGCAAAGTGAGTTTGAGGCGCTTCGTGAAATAAAAAGCATTGCGTCGCAAAATCAGGTGTTCCGTTCGTTTATCGGACAGGGCTATCACGATTGCATCACGCCGCCGGTCATTCAGCGCGCTGTCTTCGAGAATCCGGGGTGGTACACGCAATACACACCCTATCAGGCGGAAATCTCCCAAGGCCGGCTCGAGGCGTTGCTCAACTTCCAAACGATGGTCGCCGATCTCACGGCGCTCGACATCGCCAACGCTTCGATGCTCGATGAGGCCACTGCCGCCGCCGAGGCGATGACGATGTCGCTTCGGCTCAAACCTGGGAGCGCTGGCGTCTCGCCGGCAGCAGATGTTTTCTTCATCTCGGAAACCTGTCATCCGCAAACCATCGAAGTCGTCCGTAGCCGCGCCCACGCGCTGAAAATTGAAGTGGTCGTCGGCAATCACGAATCCTACGAGTTTAGCGACCAAGTCTTCGGCGCGCTCGTTCAATATCCCGATACGTTTGGCGCGATCCATAACTTCGAGCCGTTCACAGAAAAAGCCCACGCCGCTGGTGCGATGGTCACAGTAGCCACCGATTTACTCGCACTCACGCTCATCAAGCCGCCAGGCGAATTCGGCGCGGACATCGCCGTCGGTAGTGCGCAACGCTTCGGCGTACCGCTGGGCTACGGTGGACCGCACGCGGCGTTCTTCGCCACACGCGATGAATTCAAACGCCAGATGCCTGGTCGTCTCGTCGGTGTGTCCAAGGATTCGCGCGGCAAACCTGCGTTGCGTCTTGCGCTTGGCACGCGTGAGCAACATATCCGCCGCGAGAAAGCCACGAGCAACATCTGCACAGCGCAGGCGTTGCTCGCGAACGTGGCTTCGCTGTACGCCTGCTATCACGGGCCGGAGGGATTGAAGCAAATTGCGCAACGTGTTCATGCGCTAACAAAAATTCTGGCGTCCGGTTTAACAAAAATCGGGCACAAGGTTTCTACGACAAATCATTTCGACACCGTTCGCGTTGAGCTGGCAGGCAAGTCTGCTGCCGACGTTTTGAAAATCGCCGAAGCGCACCGGATGAATTTCCGCGCGATTGGCGAAAATACGATTGGCATCTCGCTCGATGAAGCAACGAGCGCGGGCGACGTCGCGGAAATGTTCCAGGTCTTCAACGGCGACAAAGCTCCCGCATTTTCCGTGGATGAACTCGCCTCAACTCTGATTAACACCGGGCTTCAGCCCAGTGTTAAATCGAACGATGAGCATTTAGCCCTTTCAACGGCTTCCCCGCCCGCGCGAGAAACCGTTAAAACGGTTTCCACCTTCGCCACGCCAAACACCGGGCTAAAGCCCGGTGTTAATGAGAGTGGCGGCGCACCATTCGTCATTCGTCATTCGTCGTTCCTCCAGCACTCCGTCTTCAACCGCTACCACTCCGAGACGGAGATGCTCCGCTACATCAAGCGGCTCGAATCGCGCGACCTGTCGCTCACCGCTTCGATGATTCCGCTCGGTTCGTGTACGATGAAACTCAACGCGGCGGCGGAAATGTTTCCCGTGTCGTGGCCGGAGTTCGCGAAGATTCATCCGTTCGCGCCGATCAAACAGACGCGCGGCTATCAGAAACTTTTCGAGCAGCTCGAAACCTGGCTCGCGGAAATCACCGGGTTCGCCGGCATTTCGCTCCAGCCCAACGCCGGTTCGCAGGGCGAATACGCCGGGTTGCTCGTCATCCGCGCGTATCACGAATCACGCAATGAGCCCCATAGAAACGTATGTCTTATTCCAACGTCAGCCCACGGCACAAACCCGGCGAGCGCGGTCATGGCTGGAATGCGAGTCGTATCCGTCGCATGTGACCCATGCGGAAACATAGATATGGCGGATTTGAAAACCAAAGCCGAGGCGCACAAGGCCGATCTCTCCTGCCTCATGATCACGTATCCGAGCACGCACGGCGTGTTCGAGAAAACCATCCGCGAGATTTGCGAAATCATCCACGCGAACGGCGGCCAGGTTTACATGGACGGCGCGAACATGAACGCGCAGGTCGGCCTCACCAGCCCCGGCTTCATTGGCGCGGATGTCTGCCATCTGAATCTGCACAAGACGTTTTGCATTCCGCACGGCGGCGGCGGACCGGGCGTCGGGCCGATTGGCGT
>CAZNOE010000391.1:0-5952 GCA_964574525.1 uncultured Bifidobacteriaceae bacterium | reverse complement strand
TGATCGAGCCGTACACTTCCTGCCGCGCGAATCCGATGACGGATGCGCTGTGCGTGGAGGGAATTCGCCGGGCCGCGCGCTCGCTGCGGGTCGCGTGCGGAGAAGGAGGCAACGCGGGTGCGCGTGAGGACATGGCGGTGGCGAGCCTGTTCGGCGGCCTGGCGCTGGCGAATGCCGGCTTGGGGGCCGTTCATGGTTTTGCCGCTCCGATTGGCGGAATGTTCCCCGCGCCACATGGTGCGGTTTGCGCGGCGCTGTTGCCACACGTGATGGCCGGAAATTTGCGCGCGTTGCGGTCGCGGGCGTCGAACAGCGAATCGCTGCGCCGCTACGATGAAGTGGCGCGGCTGGTGACGGGCGATGCCTCAGCCAAGGCGGATGATGGCGTTCGTTGGGCGGATGATTTGGTGCGCGATCTGGAAATCCCGCCGCTCGGTGCATACGGAATTGGCCCGACGCATGTCAACGAACTCGTAGGCAAGGCCGCCCAAGCCAGCAGCATGAAGGCGAATCCCATTGTGCTGACTGTGGAGGAATTGGCGGAAGTTCTTCGCGCGGCGATTTGATCTGGGGATTGCCCTCACCCTGACCCTCTCCCATCCGATGGGAGAGGGAACAGCATTTGGGAATCTGCTGAATTGCGGATGACTGTCCGGCAAATCCAGACGCACGACATTCGACAAAACCGGGGAACGATTCTCCCTCTCCCATCGGATGGGAGAGGGCAGGGGTGAGGGTCGTCCTTTCCGTTGCTCAACCGATGAGCAGCAGGATCATCATCCCGATCACCGTCGTCAGGATCGTCACTGGAATTCCGAACTTCGCGTAGTCCCAGAAGCCGACTTCCACGTGTTTGCGTGCGGACTCGACGACGATGATGTTGGCGACCGAACCGAGGATGGTGAGGTTGCCGGCAAACGTGGTCGCGAGCGCCATCACTTTCCACATCAGTTCCGGATTCGCGAAACCGGGAATCCATTTGCCGGCCACGAGCACGAACGGCACGTTGGAAAAAACATTCGAGCCTAGCGCGGAGAACCACGCGAGATTCCATGCCTGCGTCGCGCTCGATGTGCCGAACATTCCGCGCAGCTGGCCATAAATCTGGTCCGGCAGGCCGGTGCTGTTCAGTCCTTCGACGACGATGAACAAGCCGGCAAAGAAAAGCAAGAGATGCCAATCCACGAGCTTGAGCACTTCATGGGTGTCGCGTCGCGCGAGCACCATCACCAATGCGGCGCCCGCCAACGCCGTCCAGGCCAGGTTCAAGCCGGCGACGAAGCCCACGAACACGAGCGCGAGGACTGCGAACGTGAGCCGCAGCAATCGGCGGTCAATTTGACGCGGCGCAGTTTCGGTCAACTGGATGGAAGCTTGCCCCAGGATTTTGTGGAAACCAAAATGGAGGACGGCGAATTCAATGGCCAGCCCGGCAACCGCGACGGGCAGCAGCGACAGCGAAAACTTTGTGAACGGAATGTGTGAGAGATGGCCGATGATCATGTTCTGCGGATTGCCGACGAGTGTGCCGACGCTGCCAACGTTGGCGCTCATCGCGAGTGCGAGCAGGTAAGGGAGCAAGGGCAATTGCCCGCGCACCACGACCGCGACCACCAGCGGTGTGAGCATGAAGCAGATCGTGTCGTTCACCAGCAGCGCGGACAGGATGCCGGAGGTCAAAATGAGATAGAGCAGGAGTCGTTGCGGCGTGCGCGCGGTCTTGAGCACCCAGTCCGCCGTCCAATCGAAGAACCCGGCGAGGTAGAGATAGGCGGAGATGAGGCTCATGCCGAGCAACAGCACCAGTGTGTCGTAGTCCACGGCGCGGTAGGCTTGTTCCGGCGTCAGAATGCCGCACGCCACCATCAACACCGTGCCGAGCAACGCCGCCGCGGGCCGGTTCAACGGCAGGATCTTCAGCCGTCGCCCGCTGATGAGCAGATAGGTGACGGCAAAAATTGCGATGGCGATGATTTCCTTTTGCGTGCCGTTCATTGTTCCGAGGGCGCTTCATGCAATCGCAGGCGGGCCAAGCCCACAAGTGCAAAGGGTAGAGGCGCAAGCCAGAGGCTCGCGCGAACTTTGGCTTGGTCTTCGCTTCCAGGATCAAACCCAATCATGATCGTGCCCGGCGGGCGGGGGACATTTCCACAAACCGGCATCGTCTGCCTGAACTGCTGCGACAGGTGTTTTCGCGCCGCTCACTGGATCAAAGTAGGCCGCCGCGTACGCGACGGCCGTGGCAGAAAGGCAGCGGGCCACTCCCAACCAAAATAAATCTTAGAAAATCCCGCCGTTGCACGCGTCCAAGATTAAAAGTGAACTCTGGCGCGGGAAACGTATTATTTGGCTCGTGAGAATGTTTCGGCAAATCCAACTCATCATCGTTTTGTTTGTTGCTGTCGTATGGACGTTTCGCTCGGTGGCGCAGCCGGCACCGAACACGGAAAGAAAACCCCTGGCGCGGATCGCTCTGCTCTCCGACGCGCACGTCAATCGCGCAACGAATGGCATGGATGCGACCTTCAAACCGCACTTTGAGAAGGCCATCGCGCAGGTCAACGCGGCCAAAGTGGATTTCGTTCTAATCGCCGGTGATCTCACGCAATTCGGCCAGCCGGAGGAATTCACTGATTTCAAAGCGCACGTGAAGAAAATTCGCGCACCGGTTTGGTTTGTGCCGGGCAATCACGATGTCGGACACAAACTCAACTCCGGCAAGACGGAGGGAACCGTCACGCGTGAGCACATTGAAGCTTACGAGAAAGCTCTTGGGCCATCGTGGTTTTCCAAAAAGCGCGCCGGCGTTCGCGTGATTGGCCTCAACTCATCGCTGCTCGGCAGCGGTTTCGGGCGTGAAGCGGCAATGTGGAAATTTCTGGAGAAGGAATTTGCCCGTCCGGCTCGCGCGCCGACGATTTTGTTCATGCACTATCCGCTCTTCCTGAAAGACCCCGATGAGCCGGGCGGCGATTATTTCAACACCGAACCTGAGCCGCGAAAGCGCCTGTTTGATTTGCTCAAGCAAAACGGCGTCAAGACTGTGCTCTCCGGCCATCTGCACCGCACGCTGGTGAATCGCCGCGACGGAATCTTGTTCGTGACTACCCCGCCGATTTCCTTCGGCCTGCCGCGTGATAAACAACCGGAAGGTTGGACGTTGGTGACGATCTTCCAGAGTGGCGAGGCCAAGGAAACGTTTCGGACAATCGAATGAGCTGTGGAAAACGGCTTTCTGCTACGAAGAGACCACAGTTCGCTGCGGCGGGTGTTTTGCACACAGCCGCCCTCCCATCTCAATTTGAGGATTGCCGCGCGAGCCAGCTTCGGGCAAATGGAAGACATGAAAGCACTGGTTTTGATCGTACCCGGACTGCTGGCGTTCGGAAACTGGGAAATCAAGTCAGCCGACAAGGTTGATTTTGCCAGGGACATTCAACCCATCCTCCAAAAATCCTGCGTCGAATGTCACGGGCCGGAGAAGCCAAAAGCCAAACTTCGGCTCGACACGAAGGAAGGCGCGCTCAAGGGTGGCAAAGACGGCGCGGTCATCGAGCCGGGCAATGCGGATAAAAGTGAAGTGTATCGGCGCATCACATTGCCCGCCGACAACGACGATGTGATGCCCAACAAAGGAGATAAGCTCACGAAGGCGCAAACGGATTTGATTCGCGATTGGATCAATCAGGGCGCGCCGTGGCCGGACGGAGTTGTTCTTGTGAGTACGGCCCCCAAAGAAGAAAAAACAAAAGAGGCCGCACCCGAGATTCCGAAGCTTCCCGACTACAAGCCTTCCGCCGCTGAATTGAAAGCCATCGCCACGCTGGAGTCGCTGGGGGTGGCGTCCAGGCCCATCGCCATGAATGTGAATTGGCGTGAACTCAATCTGCGCGCCCAGGACAGTCCGGTCCTGGACAAGGCTTTGGTGGCTGTGAAGGATGTGCTTGGTCTGGTGGAGTTGAATCTGGGCGGCACGAAGATCAAGGACGCCGACCTCGCGAACATCAAAGGATTGATCAATCTCAACCGGTTGCATCTGGAGAACACACCGATCACCGACGCCGGCCTGGTGCATCTGAAAGGGCTGGTGAAACTGAACTATCTCAATCTCTACGGCGCCGCCGTCACCGATGGGGGGCTGAAGCAACTCGAAGGCATGACCAACCTCAAGAATCTTTACCTGTGGCAGACCAAGACGACTGAAGCCGGCGTGG
This sequence comes from uncultured Bifidobacteriaceae bacterium, assembly GCA_964574525.1. Classification (GTDB taxonomy): domain Bacteria; phylum Verrucomicrobiota; class Verrucomicrobiia; order Limisphaerales; family JADLHS01; genus WYBW01. Next base: position 1,738 of record CAZNOE010000391.1, on the reverse strand, counting down.
CGAACCTCAAGAAAGCGTTGCCGCAGGTGGATATTTCCACGGGCGCGGAGTTGAAAGAGATCGCGAAGCAGGAGGAAAGGAAGGACGCACCCAAAGCGGAAAAGACCGACGAGAAGCCTGCGGAAGAAAAGCAAGGCACGAAAAAGAAGAAGAAAGCGAACTAAACCGGAACGGTGCAGTTGAAATGGGGAGCGCACGCCTCCGGCGTGCGGTGTTCGGCGTCGCGCCGAACGCAATGGTCGAACATTTTTCGCCCACTGTTGGGTGCGGAAAAAGTTAGAGAGTGGAAGTCGCTGCCGGGACGGCAACGACAGCCCGCGTGACGCGGCGCTCCCCTTTGGATTGCGTCGTTGGCTAAGGCGCATCACTGTTTTCCGAGGAACTGATTTTTGCGCGGCCAGGACAATGCGCGAAGAAGATAGAGTTGACGCTCGCCCTCACCCCGGCCCTCTCCCTCAGGAGAGGGAGGACCATTCGCCGCTCTCCCACATCGCAAATGCGTTGCTCGGTTGGTCGGCCCGCAGAAAACCCTACGGTCGCGCCAAGCGGTAAAATACAGCCCCGCCGACGGGCGTGACGTTGACCGAATACACACCGTTGGTCAACGCCGGCTGGTCGGCGATCGTCACCCAGCCGGGGCCGTTGGCAAGATTGGTGTTCGATTCCAAATGAAAAGCCGCCGCCGAATCCGGCCAGGTGATTCGAAGAGTTGTTGAGGCAATCGCCTGAATGAAGAGTTGCGGGAGCACAGTATCAAACATGATGCGAAAGGTCGTTCCGAAACCCAGGTCGCCGCCCGCGCTGGTCGTGCCGTAAAGCGCCCCATCGGCTCCGCGGATCAAACCACTGATCGGATTGCCGCCATCACCATTCGTGCTGGTAAAGGCGCGCAACTTTTCGTAGCCAGTGCCATCGGAAGCAAGGCGATAGATGCTGCCGTTGATCGCGCCTCCGCCGAATCGAGTCACGCCGTAGAGCAGACCGTCGCTGCCAAACGTCACGCCCGCTTCGGGCGCGCGGCCGTCTCCGCCCGCGCTGCTGAATTCGCGCAGCACCTGAAACCCTGTGCCGTTCGTCTGCACTTTGAAAATGCCGCCGAAGCCGGCGGCGCCGCCCGCGGTGGTCGTTCCGTAGAGTGTCCCGTCTGGACCTTGCGCGAGCGCTCCGCGGGGATTGCGCAAGCCGACGCCGGATGATGAGAAGCTTTGGAGCGGCGTAAATCCACCGCCCGCTTTGCTCAGGGCGAATACAGTTCCGCCGCCTTGCGGCCCGCCGAACACGGCCGTTCCGTAGAGTCGCCCGTCCGCGCCTTCGAGAAGCCGCGCCACCGCATTCGAACCGCTCACGCTGTTGGTGAAGCGATGCAATATCGTGTAGCCGGTGTCGTTCTTCTCCAGCTTGAACACGGTTCCGGCACCAGTGCCTCCTCCAAATGTAGTTGTGCCATAAAGAGCACCGTCGCTTGCTTCGACGAGTGGTGTTTGCGGCGAACGGCCATCGGCAGCGGTCGAAAGAAAGTTGTAGAGCGTCGCGAAATCGCTGCCATCAGGATTCATTTTGAAAACCGTTCCGAGTCCCGCCGAACCGCCGGCCGCAGTTGTGCCGTAGAGCGATCCATCCGAGCCCGCTGTGACGCCAACGGGATTTGCGCCTTGCGAAGTCGAAGCAAAAGTCTTCAACACGGTGAAGCCGCTGCCATCGGCGTTGATTTTGAAAACGGTGCCGTTGTCACCGTCGC
>CAZNOE010000390.1:0-5958 GCA_964574525.1 uncultured Bifidobacteriaceae bacterium | reverse complement strand
CGCCGACTGTTTCAAGAAACTCGAAAAGCGCGGCGTGCCGCAACCGCTGGCGCAACGTTTTACCCTGCAAATGCTCGTGGCCCTCTTCGCCGAAGACATTGATTTGTTGCCCAAGTATTTTGTCACACAGGTTCTGGAAGATTGCAGCACGCCCGCGAGCACCTACGACCTCATTGGCGACCTGTTCGAGGCCATGAATACCAACCCGCCCAAGGCCGGGGGCCGTTTCAAAGGCGTGAATTATTTCAACGGCGGGCTGTTTGCCCAACCGGCCAGATTGGAAATTCAAGACCAGGAACTCGTCCTGCTCCGCAAAGCCGCGGGCTTTAACTGGTCCAAGGTGCAGCCCGAAGTTTTCGGCACCCTCTTTCAACACTCGATGGGCGACCAGGCGCGCCACGCCTTTGGTGCCGAGTTCACCCACCCGTCCGACATCATGAAGATTGTCGGCCCGACCATCGTCGCGCCGTGGCGCGAACAGATCGAAGGTGCGCGGACCCTCAAGCGGTTGCGCGAACTTCTGCACCGGCTCCACCGGTTCCGCGTGCTCGATCCCGCGTGCGGCTGCGGCAACTTCCTCTACATCGCCTACCGCGAACTCAAACGGCTCGAAGCCCGCATTTACGAGCGCATGGCGGAGTTTGCCAGCCAGGCCGAACCCGGCCAGATGCGCCTGAGCTTCCTGAGCGCGCAAAACTTCTACGGTTTGGACATCCTGCCCTTCGCCGTCGAAATCGCCAAAGTCACGATGATGATTGCGCGCAAGCTGGCGATTGACGAACTTCACATCACCGAACAGGCCCTGCCGCTGGATAATCTCGACCAGAATTTCATTGCTGGCGACGCGCTGCTCACGCGCGAAGGCTTGCCCGCGCAATGGCCCAACGCCGACGTCATCATCGGCAACGCGCCGTTCCTTGATGCCCGGAAAATGACGATGGAACATGGCCGAGAATACGTCGGGAAATTGGAGAAGCAGTATCCCGAAGTTCCAAGGCGTGCGGACTTCTGCGTGTATTGGTTTCGCAAAGCCGCTGACCATTTGCCGCCCTGCACCGCCGCCGATCCTGTCGCCGGGCACGCCGGACTCGTCGGCACGCAAAACATCCGCAATAACGAATCGCGCGAAGGCGGACTCGACCACGTCGTTAAGACCGCAACGATTGTCGAAGCCGTGGAGAATCAGCCGTGGTCGGGCGAAGCCAATGTGAGCGTCTCCATCGCCAATTGGATGAAAACACAGGACGCCGCATTGCTGCCCAAGACGCGCAAGCTTTGGTTCAAAATCCAACCGAACGCGTCTGCGAAGAAACTCCGCAAACGTGGCAGTGGCCCTGCCACCAAGGAATATGAACTGGATTACCGCGAGTGCGACTTCATCAATTCAACGCTTTCCGACCAGACAGATGTGGCTGGAGCGAAACGACTGGAGTGCAATCGCAAACCAAAGCGCTGCTTTGAAGGACAACAGCCCGGCCATGAGGGCTTCAAACTTTCAGCGGGCGAGCGCAATGCGTTAATTCAGGCGGAAGATGCCGCGCCGGTTTTGTTCCCCTATATCGGCGCGACTGAAATGTTGACGGCTGACTACGCTGACAATCCAATCTTCATCATTGATTTCGGCAACCGGAACATGCTTGAAGCTTCTACCTTTCCGAACGCTTTGAAAATTATTCAAGAACGCGTGTTAGCGGATTGGGAAAAGAATGCGGCGGATGAAAAAACAACGACTGGTAAAGAAACCGGCGAGCATCAAGGGAGGTTGGAAACTTGGTGGCAACTGAAACGTCGTCGAAACGAATTTCTCAAAGCCATCGAGAAGCAGACGAGATACGTCGCGTGCTCTCGACACATGAAGCGTCCGGTATTCGCTTTTGTAAGCACCGCTTTCCATCCTGATTCCTCGTTGTCATGTTTCGCATTCGATGATGACTACAGCTATGGAATCCTTCAATCCAACCCGCACTGGCTTTGGTTCATTACAAAGTGCGGGAAGTTGACCGAGCGTTTCCGCTACAGCGTTGATAACATCTTCGACACGTTCCCGTGGCCGCAGACGGCGACGGTGAAGCAGATTGACGCCGTGGCGGCGGCGGCGCGCGAGTTGCGTGCTGTGCGCGCCGAGGCGTTGCCGAAACTGAAGGGCGGCTTGCGCGCGCTCTATCGCACCCTCGAATTGCCCGGCGCGAATCCGTTGAAGGACGCCCACGCCGCGCTCGACACCGCCGTCCTCACCGCCTACGGCTTCAGCGCCAAAAAGGATTTGCTCGCCCAACTCCTCGCGCTCAACCAGGAAGTCGCCGCCAAGATTGAAAAAGGCTCACCCGTCACCGCCCCCGGCGTGCCCAAGAATTATCCCGACGCTAAGAAGTTGATCACCGGGGATTGTATCCAAGCCAGCGGGGGTAGCAGAGACTCCGCCTACGCCGCGCCGCCGCCAGCGCCCACACATCCGAGTTTGACCCCCGAACAAGCCTACGGCGACGCGGCGCATTATTATTCGGCCAAAGAAGAAGGCCCGCCCTACCGCACCAAAAAATGAGAATCATTCCCGCCGCGAAGAAACTGGTGACGGATGATTGTATCCGCCCATCGACAGCAACCACGGAGTTTGCGAAAAGGTCAGCGTGAGTACCAAACGACACATCAAAAGTTTCTGGTGGGCGCCGGATCACCCCGAAACGAGGTGGTTTGGCATCCTGACCTTGGAACCAGATCAAACGCCGGAACTGGAGCTGTTCGTCGAGCGGAACAACCCGGCAGACGCCGCCCGGCCACTCGGTCGCGTTATTCACGGGAAGGATGAGCACGGCGCGCCCATCACACTCTTGTTTGTCGGCTCCTCGGGTGACAACACCACCGGCGTAGTTCTCAAACGCACGTTTCACGCTGGTTACGCACTGGTGGGTATCGAGCTTCCCGATGCCGACAGTTTCGTTGCCAATTCGCTCCGCTTTCAGGTGCAGCACCTATACGGTTGGCTTGGCCGATCTGGCTTCAAACAACATGCGGAGGACAACACTGACACGTTTGCCGTGCATTTCCGGCATCAAGAAGACGAATGGTTCTCAATCACATCTGACTTGGAACTTGGAATTCACAACACTTTCGAGACACACAACGGATTTCAGGAACGACGCATCTCTGAAGATGCTGCGTTCACTTTCCGAAGCAAGACTGGCTTCTCGCTGGCACGTTGCCGCGAACTGATTGGCGCGGTGCGCACGCTTCTCCATTTTGCGTCTCTGAAGAAGGTTTATCCGGTTTGGATGACGGCGTACAAGACTGGTCATGGCTATCAAAGCGGCGATAGATGGATTGATCAAAATATCGAGATCGTGTCCTCTGATCTGCGCGAACCTCAAAGTGCATACCCAATCGCTGACCGCTGGATGTTCCGATTTGACGATGTACGCGGCGACTTCGTGGGTTTCGTCCGCATGTGGCTGGATTACACGCAAAGATTTGGCGAATCCCTCGGTTGCTATTCTTCGACCGTTTACCACTCCCTCACAGCCGAACTGGATCACTTGAGCCTGACGCAAGCGCTCGAGGCGTATCACGGCATCCATTTCTCCTCGCATCACAAGCACGAATTCCAAGCGAAGATTGAAGAACTTGGAAACCTGCACGCCACTTCTTTAAGAGGTTTGGTTGATGACATTCCAGACTTTGCTGAGAGAGTACTTTGCACCCGGAACTATTACACCCATCACAGTCCAAAATGGCTCGCTACCGGGAAAGTGGCCAAAGGCACTGAATTGATTCGGCTCAATGAAAAATTGCGTCTGCTCTTCCAGATGTGCGTGTTAACCGACTTGAAGATTCCTGCGGATCGCTTTCTCCGCCTCCGCCGCCAGCTCGCCACCGACATCGCCAATCTTGCCTTCATCGGTGGCAAAACAAACCGAGCGATCAGTGACAAGCCTCCAGTTGAATATTTTCCCGTGCTGATCGCAAAATCCGGAGTTTCCGCATTTGAGACGCAGTGCATACTCACCGACCCCGCCTTGCTGGGGGTGGAGAGCTACAAAGCTTTCCTTTCCAAGCGCCGAGAGATGATCGCTCAGAGGGTCAATGAATTCCTCGGAACGACAGCTTCGTAATATCCTGCGGAATGACAGCCATTCAAGGTCGCGAATTAGTTTCAAACTTTTGGCCAGTTCTGGCATTTAAGTCTCTGTGCAACGCATCTTCATTCTGCTGACGGCCATTTTTGTCGGCGCTTTCGCGTCCGCCGCCGGCGCTGCGCATACCCAGGCCCAGCTTGTGTTGTCCGCCGCGACCGCCAAACCCGGCGATACGATCACGGCCGCTGTGCACCTGAAGATGGACCCGGGCTGGCACACCTATTGGAAAAATCCCGGCGCGTCCGGTCAGGCGACGAAAATCGAATGGCAGTTGCCGGCGGGCGTGTCCGCCGGAGAAATCCTGTGGCCGGTCCCCGAAAAGTTTGTCCCGTCAAAAACGGGTGACGACGGCAAGCCGTTGCCGGGGCAGTTCGACTTCGAACTGGCGACCTACGTTTTTCACGATGAAGCGGCTCTGCTTGTGCCGCTCAAGCTCGCCGCCGATTTGAAGCCCGGTCCGCTGGAACTCAAAGCCAAAGTTTCGTGGCTCGAATGTGAGACGTTGTGTGTGCCGGGCGATGCGAATGTCCAGGCCACGCTCGAAATCGGCCCCGAAAGCAAACCATCGAGAGACGCCGCGCTCGTGGAGACCTGGCGCGACAAACTGCCCAAACCGGCGGACAGCGTGGGTGCCCATGCGAGTTGGGAAAAATCCGCAACGGGAGATTCGCGTCCGCTGATTTTGGAATGGCAAACCAACGTGAAGGTGAGCGAACCGGACTTTCTCCCGGACGCGAGCGATGAGTTTGAAGTCCAGCCCGCAACCGAGATCGTTTCCGCCGGACCGGAAAAAATCCGGGTCCGCAAAGTCATCAAGAAACTTTCCGGCGATTGGCCCAAGGAAATTTCCGGCGTGCTGGTGCAAAAGGCGGGCGTTGAACCACAGAGCTTTTCCGCAACCCTGCCGGTTGCGGGCGGCACCGCTGCCGGAACAAGCTCCTCGTCGCCATCATCCTTCGCCGCTGCTGGCGCCTCAGCCAAATCCCTTTGGAGAATGCTGCTCTATGCGTTCATCGGCGGTTTGATTTTGAACGTGATGCCGTGCGTGTTGCCGGTCATCGCCCTGAAAATTCTCGGTTTCGTCGCGCAATCGCGGGAAGCACCGGGGCGCGTGCGCAAGCTCGGATTGATCTACGGCCTCGGTGTGCTGGTTTCGTTTCTCGCACTGGCTGGAATCGTCATCGGCGTGAAAGCTGCCGGACACAAAGCCGGCTGGGGAATGCAGTTCAGCAACCCGCAGTTCATCGTGCTGCTCACGGTGCTCGTCACGCTCGTCGCGCTGAATCTCTTCGGGGTGTTTGAAGTGACGCTGAGCGGGCGTGTGATGGGCACCGCCGGCGAACTGTCGTCGAAGCACGGCGCGTCGGGGGCGTTTTTCAACGGCGTGCTGGCGACGGTGCTCGCCACACCGTGCACCGCGCCGTTCCTGGGAGTGGCGCTCGGTTTCGCGTTCGTGCAACCGACGGCCATCATCGTGCTCATGTTTCTGACGGTCGGCGTGGGTCTGGCGGCGCCCTATGTGGTGTTGAGTTGGCATCCGGCGTGGTTGAAGTTTCTGCCCAAGCCCGGTTTGTGGATGGAACAATTCAAGATCGCGATGGGCTTCCCGATGCTGGCGACGGGCATTTGGCTCTTTAGCCTCACGACGACTTTTTACGGCGAACGCTCGTGGTGGCTCGGCATCTTCCTTGTGTTCGTCGGCGCGGCCGCGTGGGTCTTTGGCGCGTTCGTCCAACGCGGCGCCAAGCGACGGGCGGTGGCCGTGGTGATGACGCTGCTGCTGCTGGCGGCTGGCTATGCCTGGGCGTTGGATGCAAAACTTGAGTGG
>CAZNOE010000389.1:0-5965 GCA_964574525.1 uncultured Bifidobacteriaceae bacterium | reverse complement strand
GTGGTGGCACGAGCACCGGCGGCGTGTTTTCCGTCAGCGGTACCATTGGCCAGCCCGATGCGGGCACGATGAGCGGGGGCAGCTATTCGCTCGCCGGCGGCTTTTGGACAATTGTCAGCGTCGTTCAAACGCCCGGCGCTCCCTCGCTAACTATCCGCTTCACGCAGACGAACACTGTAGTGATCTCCTGGCCGTCGCCTTCGACCGGGTTCTCTTTGCAGCAAAACTCCGATCTCAACACCGCAATCTGGAATACGCCGGCTGAGAACGTCACCGACAACGGCACGAACAAGTTCATCATTGTGAATCCGCCGGCGGGAAATCGGCTCTACCGATTGTTCAAGCCATGAATCTTTTCAAGTTGTAGCCCCGCCCGTCCGCGTTACGTTGGACGCGTGAGCGACGTCACGCGCATTCTTGAGGCAGCTCAACAAGGCGATCCCACCGCCGCCGATCAACTGTTGCCGCTAGTCTATGACGAACTCAGACGCCTCGCCGCGCACAAGATGGCCAACGAAGCGGCCGGCCAGACCTTGCAGCCCACCGCGCTCGTTCACGAAGCCTGGCTGCGGCTGGTCGGCAACGAAAATAAAAAGTGGGATGGCCGCGCACACTTTTTCGGCGCCGCCGCCGAAGCGATGCGACGGATTCTCATTGACCGCGCGCGTCGTAAGCACGCCGCCCGCCACGGCGGCGGCCAGCAGCGCGTGGAAATTCAGGAAGTGGACCTCGCTTGTTCAAACGATGACGACCAACTTCTCGCGGTCAGCGACGCGCTCGATAAACTCGCCGCTCAACACAAAGTCGAAGCTGAATTGGTGAAACTCCGTTATTTCGTCGGCATGACCAATGACGAAGCGGCGGACGTGCTCGGTATCTCGCCGCGAACGGCCAAGTATTACTGGACCCACGCCCGCGCCTGGCTGTTTCGCGAAGTTCAATTGCAAAAGTAGAACAGTGCGTCCCGCCTGTCGCCGACTAGAGAATATGAGACAGGCAGGAAGCCTGTCCTACTTCGTCACCGCAATCATGTCCATCGTTACCGTGCACATTGATGCGGGCGCTCTGCCCGGAAGACCGACATTTTTGACCTTGGCTTTCGAAGCGGCGGGTGCGCGCTGCGGGTTGTAGAACTCAGGGCGAAGCTCGTTGAGCTTGTTGCTCGCGTCATTGTCGGTCACGTAATATGTCGCTTTCGCCAGATGCTCGAAGTCGCTGCCGGTCGCTTTCAACACGTCGCCCAGCGACGCGAAGATTTCGCAGATTTGGCTGACGGCATCGGATGCGTTCATTCCATATAGACCTGAGATGTAAATCTGTTTGCCGCGGTTCACCCGCGCGACGCGGCTGTAAACTTTCGAGCTGGTCGTGCCCGGCGGCGTGAGGAAGCTGACCGATTCCGGCGCCTTGCTGAAATCGCCTTTCGCCGCGGCAATGAGTTCGATTTCAATCGGCGGATTCGGCGCGGGACTGATCCACTCCACGAATACTATCGGCGGAGCTTTGAAGTCGAAGAACCTGTCGATTTCCTTTCGGACGGCGCCGACTTCCGACATCGGTTCCAAAAACACTTTGAGTTGGACAATGTCCGCCGCTTGCAAGCCGAGATGGCCGATGGCGGCGACGAGCTTTTCGAGAGTCTTGCGCGTGGCCGGAACGAGGTTGTTCGTGTCCGCCATGCCGGAAACGTAAATCTTCGGGCCGGCGGGGAGTACGGTGGCGGATTGAAACCGCTTCACCTCTTTCGCTTCAATGGAGCTAACGGCCACGGCGTCCATCGCCACAAGGGCGCCCGGTTGTTCAGCCAGATCTCCAACCACGAAACTGACGGCGGGCTTTGTTTCGCCGCCGAAAGCGTGCGCCAACGCTTGCTGGACCTTGGGCATCGCGTCGGCCTGCGCGAGATAGACGTTCAATTTTACAACCCGACTGAGATCGGACCCGGCGGATTTGAGAATGGCATCGAGGTTTTCCAAAACCACAGTGGCGTGCCCGCCGGCGTTGGCGGCGGGAATGACTTTGCTGCGGCGAGGGAGAGGAAACACTTGGGCCGTGTGGACCAGCGGCACGTCGTTCACGACAACAGCCATTGAAGTTCCGGTGGCCTGGTCAGGCTCGATGCAACGGATAATTCCCCTCACCCGTCCTGCGGACACCCTCTCCCCATCCGATGGGGAGAGGGACGGAGTGAGGGGCAGATTGCGGGGCTGATCGCCGGCCCGGCTTGGCTCCGGGATAAGGCAGGCGCTGGCCAACACCAACGCCGCACGCGCGAAGAATTGAGTCCAGTTCATGACGATGCGGTCTGAGTTATTCGCGTGCGATTTTGATTCGCCCGGCGCACGAAGCAAGCGTTTCATTTGCGCCACGCAAAAACAATCTTGAGGTGTGAACCGCGACCGCCATCATCAGGTCGCGGTCGAAAATGATTTTCAGCCAACCAATCAGACCATGAAAAAAAATCTATGGCTCGGCGTCTTCCTGGCCCTCACGACCACGGCGTTTGCCGCCGAATCAGCGGGCAAGCCCAACATCGTCGTCATCCTGGCGGACGATTACGGGTGGGGTAGCGTCGGCTGCTACGGCGCGACGGGTGTGAAGACGCCCAACCTCGACCGGCTCGCGCAGGAGGGGCGGCGCTTCACGCACGCCTACGCGCCCGGCTCGGTCTGCTCGCCCACGCGTTACGGGCTGATGACTGGACGTTACTTCTGGCGCACGAGCGTCAAGGACGGCAAGGTGCTGCCGGCCAATGCGCCCTTGCACATTGAGACCAACCGCCTGACGCTCGCGTCGCTCTGCAGAAGCCAGGGCTACCGCACGGCTGGCTTCGGGAAATGGCATCTCGGCTGGACCAGCGCGCGCGTGACGGATTGGAGCGGGCCACTCGTGCCCGGACCGCTGCAGGTCGGCTTCGATTATTACTACGGCATGGCGGCGAACATCGGCAGCGGCCCTCATAGCTTCATCGAGAACGAGGAAGTCACCGGCCACGTGCCCGGTGAACCGATCATCGTCAACGGCGGCAGCCGCGCGGGCGACACCACGACGGGCATCAAGAAATCCTGGCAGCCGGACCATGTGATGGAATCGCTCACGACGCGCGTCACCGGCTGGATCGAGACGAACCGCGCGCGGCCGTTCTTCGTCTATTACGCGCCGAACGCTGTTCACGAACCCATCGTGCCCAATCCGAATTTCACGAAAAGTCCGTATGGCAAATACGGTGACTTCATCGCTGAACTCGATTGGAGCGTGGGGCAGGTGCTGGCCACGCTCGACAAACTCAAGCTCGCCGACAACACGCTCGTCATTTTCACGAGTGACAACGGCGGCGTGGTGAACCCGGGCAATGAGAACGCCAGCGCGGCGATCAAGGCCGGCCTCGCCATCAACGGCCCGTTGCGCGGCGGCAAACACAGCGAGTGGGAAGGCGGCTTCCGCGAGCCCTTCATCGTGCGCTGGCCCGGCAAGGTTCCCGGCGGCACGGTGAGCGAGCAGGTTATCTGCCTCACCGATCTGCTGGCCACGTTCGCCAAGGCGCTGAAGGCCCCGCTGCCAAAGGGAAATGCCGAAGACAGCTTCGATGTCCTGCGCGCGTTTACGGAGCGGGAGCCAGGTTCGCCCGTGCGTGACCACGTCATCTTGCAGTCCGCCGACGCCACTTACGATATCCGCATGGGCGACTGGAAGTTCATCGAACGCGCCAACGCCCCGGAGTTCGAGTCGGTCAGGAACAAGAAAAAAACGGCGGCAGCGGAGAAGAAAAAAAAGGCCGCGGCACTCCGGAGCGATGAATTGTTCAACCTCAAGGACGATCCGGCCGAAACGAAGGACGTGCTGGCCGCGAACGCCGAACTCGCGGCAAAAATTAGAAAGCTGCTCAACGAAGCGCGCGATCGGGGCTTCACGCGTCCGGGCGCCGGGACCTAATCTGCCGTCAAACCGACATGCAAAACCAATTCAACGCCGGCACATCCGGAACGGGTGGCGCAGCCGTGGTCGCGCGAGCGTCTGGGATTGCGCAAGTCCTCTGGCGCTCTCGGGCACCAGGATATGGCGAAGCAAAAGCGCCAGAGGGCTGGCGCAGTCCAAAACCTCGCGGCGCTTCCGATGTGATCACTGTTCTGCTGATGCTGCTCGCGACGCTCACGCCGGTCATCGCCGCGGAAAAACTCAACGTCTTGCTCATCATCTCCGACGACCTGCGCGACACAGTGGGCTGTTATGGCAACACCGCAGTCAAGACGCCGAATATTGATCGGCTGGCCGCGCGCGGCGTCCGTTTCGATCGCGCCTACGCCCAGTATCCCGTTTGCAATCCCAGCCGCACGTCGTTCCTCACGGGCTTGCGGTGCGAGCAAACCCACGTGGTGGGCAACGCGACTTTTTTCCGCACGCGATTGCCCGACGTGGTCACGCTCCCGCAATTGTTGCGGCAGCAGGGCTGGCACACGGCCTCGTTCGGGAAAGTCTTTCATGTCGGTGAAGCGATGGGCGAGGTGCGCGATGGCTGGATGGACCTCGGCAAGTCGTGGGACGAAGCCAAGATGTTTCGCGCGACTGCTGCAGGCCGCGTCATCGAGGGCCGCAATCTCACCGGCGGCAAACTCAAATGGTGCGAGTGGGGCGCCACCGCCGGCGGCGATGACGATCAACCCGACGGCCAGAACGCGCTGCACGCCATCGGCGCGATGGAGAAGCTCACGGCCGAAGGCAAACCCTGGATTGTCGCCGCCGGCTTTCATCGCCCGCACGATCCGTTCATTTCGCCGAAGAAATATTTCGATCTCTACCCGCCGGGCACGCTGAAGCTCTATCACGATCCGACGAACGCCACGCCGCTGCCGCCCCTCGCGATTGCGGGCGGCGCCTTCGCGGGAGCGTTCAACGCGTTCACCGATCAGGATCGCGCGGAATTTCTCCGGGCCTACTATGCCGGAGTTTCGTTCACGGACGCGCAGGTGGGCCGACTGCTCGACACGCTCGACCGGTTGAAGCTCTGGAAAAAGACGCTCGTCATTTTTTGCGGCGACAATGGCTATCATCACAACGAGCGGAACTGGTGGAACAAGAACACGCTGTTCGAGCGCAGTTGCCGCGTGCCGCTCATCATCGCCGCGCCGGGCGCGCGAGCTGGAAAGGTCTGTCGGTCGCTGGTCGAATTGGTGGACCTCTATCCCACGGTGGCGGACTTCTGTGGGCTGCAACCTCCGCACGCGCTGGCAGGGCAAAGTCTCCGCCCGCAATTGGAGGATCCCGCGCGCAAAGGCCGGGATGCCGCGTTCACGCTCGTCACTCGCGGCCAGCGCAGCTATGGCCAGTCGGTGCGCACGGAAAGCTGGCGCTTCACGCAATGGAGCGATGGCAATGCGGAACTCTACGACGAGATCAACGATCCTCAGGAAACCCGCGACCTGGCGAACGAGCCTGGGCGCGCGACGGTGATTCAGGAATTGAAGCAGTTGCTCGAAAGAGTCGGTCCGTTCCAACCTGCGGATCGCACCGAACCTGCCAAGTCCAGGAAGGCCGCGGCAGCGAGTCTCGTTGTGCCTGGCCACAAATAACAATCCGGCGGCAGGCGAAAATGGCAAGGGGCGCATATCAAAATTTGTACACTTTGCCAGCGGTCTCATTAACACCCTGCTTTAGCTGGGTGTTCAGCGAGACGCCAATATTTTCAACCGCTTTAGCGGTTTTCGTGCGCGGACAAACCGCTGAAGCGGTTCTGCCGTCGCGACCGCCGCGATCACCCTGCTAAAGCGGCTTTAGCAGGGTGTTCAGCGGGAGCAAGGCTCACCAACCGCTTCAGCGGTTTCCCGTCTGCCAACAAACCGCTGAAGCGGTTCTGACGACACGACCACGGCCAACACCCTGCTAAAGCGCTTTAGCAGGGTGTTAATGAAAGGGCTGTTAACACGAGGGATTTCAATCACAGGATGCCCTTCAAATTATGATATGCGCC
>CAZNOE010000388.1:0-5966 GCA_964574525.1 uncultured Bifidobacteriaceae bacterium | reverse complement strand
GTGTTGTTCATGCAAAAACATTGGGACGTGTTGCGCACTGACAACGCCGGTGAGCAATGGACTGATGTCGGCGGCAATCTACCGACTGACTTCGGCTTTCCGATTGATGTTCACGCGCACGAGCCGGAAACCATTTACGTTGTGCCGATCACGAGCGATTCTTTGCATTATCCGCCGGATGGGAAGCTGCGCGTGTATCGCAGCAAGTCGGGCGGTAATGAATGGGAAGCGTTGACGAAAGGTCTGCCTCAAAAAGATTGCTACGTGAACGTGTTGCGCGACGCAATGGCCGTGGACTCACTCGACGAGTGCGGCGTGTATTTCGGCACGACGGGCGGGCAGGTTTACGGATCAGCCGACAGCGGCAACTCTTGGAATCCCATCGTACGCGATTTGCCGGGCGTGTTGTCGGTCGAGGTGCAGACGCTAAGGTCGTAGGCCAAAAGCTTGCCATGCGTCCACAGCCCCTTATCTGCGTACGCGATGTTGAGGCGAGCAGCCGCTGGTATCAGCGGCTCCTTGGCTGTAAGAGTGACCATGGAGGCTCCCAGTATGAGCGACTCGTTTCGGATGGCCGGCTGGTTCTTCAGTTGCACCGCTGGGATGTGGAGCATCATCATGGTCCCATCGGCGATCCGAAGCTCGCGCCTGGGAACGGCGTGCTCCTGTGGTTTGAAGTCGGCGACTTCGACGCGGCCATTGCCCGCGCTACGGAATTGCAGGCGGAAATCGTTCTGCCGCGCCATCGCAATCCACCCGATGGTGACGGTGGTCCGAACCATTGGGAAACCTGGCTGCGCGATCACGACGGCTACACGGTCGTGCTCGCCAGCCCGGACGGATCGGCAGATGGAAACTGGAAACCTTAGCATCTCGAACGTGAGAATTGTCAAAGCACGATGATCCACATCGTATTGCCATTTCATCTGCGCAACCTCGCTCGTGTGGAAGGCGAGGTGGAGCTTGAAGTTGCGAGCCCCGTCACGGTGCGCTCCATTCTCGACGCGCTTGAAGCGAAGTATCCCATGTTGCGCGGGACGATTCGCGATCACGGCACGTTGAAACGGCGACCGTTCATCCGATTCTTTGGATGCAAAGAAGATTTGTCTCTTGAACCGCCAGAAACCCAATTGCCCGACGAAATTGTGAACGGCGTAGAGCCATTCCTCATCGTCGGCGCGATGGTGGGAGGTTAAACCAGATTTCCAACAAAACCCCAACATCACAAAACTATGCTGCCAACCATCCTTATTGCCGTTGCTGTAATCGTCGTCGTGTTTGTCATCGTCGTCGCCACGCGCCCGGATGATTTTCGGGTCACGCGTTCGGCCACCATCGCCGCCTCACCGGCGGTTGTGTTCGAGCAGGTCAACGACTTTCACAAATGGGACGCATGGTCGCCGTGGGCAAAACTCGATCCGACATGCAAGAATACGTTCAACGGTGCGTCCGCGGGCGTCGGCGCGGGATTCGCGTGGGCTGGCAACAAAAAGGTCGGCGAGGGCCGCATGACCATCACCGAGAGCCAACCGAACAATCTGATCCGCATCAAACTGGAATTCCTGAAACCCTTCAAAGCCACCAACACGGCCGAGTTCACCTTTACGCCCCAAGGCAATCAAACCCTGGTCACCTGGAACATGTTTGGGAAAAACAATTTCATGTCAAAAGCGTTCGGTCTGTTCGTGAACTGCGATAAAATGATCGGCGGCGATTTCGAAAAAGGCCTGGCACAATTGAAAGCGGTGGCGGAAGCATCGGGCAAGAACCAGGGACACAGCCTTGCGCCTTCAACTTAGTGAAGCGGTATATGAACCTCTACGTCGGCACCAGCGGTTATTCCTACAAGGAGTGGAAAGGACCGTTCTATCCCGAGGACCTGCCGGACAAGCAGATGCTCCGCTTCTATGGCGAGCGTTTTCGGTCGGTCGAGATCAACAACACGTTCTATCGCATGCCCAAGGCGTCGGTCCTGGAAGCGTGGGCGGCTGAGGTTCCCGCCTATTTCAAGTTCGTGTTGAAGGCCTCGCAACGGATCACGCACATGCAGAGGCTCAAGGACGCAGGCGATTCGGTGTCGTACCTGCTCGATGTCGCCGGGGTATTGAAGGACCGCCTGGGGCCGCTGCTGTTTCAGTTGCCACCTAATTTGAAGAAGGATGCGCCGCGGCTAAGAGAGTTTCTTGCGCTGCTGCCGCCGGACCGCCGGCTGGCCTTCGAGTTCCGCCATCAATCATGGTTCGACGAAGAAGTCTTCGGCCTGTTGCGCGATCATCGGGCGGTGCTATGCATCGCCGAGGCGGAGAATGATCTTGAGATTCCTTTCGTATCAACTGCGGACTGGGGCTATCTGCGGTTGCGGCGGCCCGATTATGGCGATGCGGAGCTGAAGAAATGGGGCGAGCGTGTGCGCCAGCAAGACTGGCGGGACGCGTTCATCTTTTTCAAGCACGAGGAGGAAGGCAAAGGGCCACAGATGGCAAAAAGGTTCCTTGAGTTAGCAAACTAGTTTCCGGCGGCGGCCAAGAATCTCGATTGGAGCGAAACGCCCCTCACCCTGCCCTCTCCCCATCCGATGGGGAGAGGGTGGCCGAAGGCCGGGTGAGGGGAGTGCCCGAAATCACCATCCGGACCCAGTCGGCCAACGCATTCAATAATTCTGCTCTGACTTCCGAATCCTTCCGTCCCGAACGCACCGGCACGTGAAAGGAATGGTCCGCATCCTGAAACAGCTTGAGTGTGGCGCGGTCACCGAGTTGTTTGCAGAGCGGTTCTAAAAGCTGTAAGTCCGCGAACTCATCGCGAGTTCCTTGCAGGAACAGCATCGGGATTTGCACTTCGAAGAGGTGCTTTGCGCGCTCGTCCGACGGCTTCCCGGGCGGGTGAAGCGGAAAGCCGAGGAACACGAGGCCGCGAACTCCCGGCAAGGGCGCCGCGGCTTGCGCTTGCGAAGTCATGCGGCCACCAAAGGATTTACCGCCCGCAAAAAGAGCAACTTCCGGAACCAGACGTGACGCCTCAAGCACCGCCGCGCGGACGGTGGCATGAGCCAGTTTCGGCGCGTCCGGCCGTTTCGAGCCTTGCTCCATGTATGGAAACTGATACCGCAGTGTGGCGATGTAGCGCTCGGCAAGCCCGTTCGCAATGGCCACCATGAACGGATGTGCCATACCCGCTCCCGCACCGTGTGCGAGCACATAGCACGCGCGCGCATCCGGTGGCGATTGGAGCAGGCCGGAGACGCGCTGCGCGTCATTCACCGTTATGGTGACAGGTTGTGGATCCGCAGAATTCATGGGATGCGAACTGGAATCCGGGCGATCTTGCCGTGAACCAGTGTCTTTTGGCAAATTGAGAATACATCGCGAACGACAACTCTTAATGCCCTCACGCACATCTCAAATCGCGCAGGTTGGCAAACGGAAGATCGAAGTTTCGAATTTGACGAAGCTTCTTTTTCCCGACGACCACATCAGCAAAGCGCAGCTCATCGAATATTATCTCAAAATTGCGCCGACGATCTTGGCGCATGTGAAAGGGCGGCCCCTGTCGCTGGTGCGTTATCCGGACGGCATCGGCGGTGAATCGTTCTTTCAAAAGAATCGGCCGGATTGGGCGCCCGATTGGATCGAACACGTGACACTGGGCGAAGAGAAAAAGGATTACGTCATCGCGACCGAAGAAGCTTCGCTGGCCTGGCTCGCGAATCTGGCGTGCATCGAACTGCATCAGATGCATTCGCGCGCGCCGCATTTTGATAAGCCGGATTACATCGCGTACGATTTCGACCCGCCGGAGAGTCTTAAATTCCCGCGGGTCGCAGAACTCGCTTTGGAGTTCAAAGAACATCTCGAAAGTTTCGGTTACCATCCTTTTGTCAAAACGACGGGCCGCAAGGGCCTGCACGTGTTGACGCCCATCGAGCCGAAGTGGGGCTTCAGTGAAGCATTTGAAGCAGCGAAGGCTGTCGCACAGCCCTTCGTGGATTCACACGCTTCCTCGCTGACATTGCAGATCAAAAAGGATTACCGAAAAGGGAAAGTCCTGCTGGACATTTACCGCAACCGCCAATCACAGACCATCGTTGCTGCTTACAGTGTGCGAGGGCTTCCCGGCGCGCCGGTTTCGACCCCGCTGCAGTGGGAGGAATTGGGTTCAATTGAAAGCCCGAAGGCCTTCGATCTTCACAGCGTGCCGCAGCGCGTGACGCAAAACGGAGATCCTTGGGAAGCAATCGCTGCTTACGCGACGCCGATTCACACGGAAAGGAAAGAGGCGAAACACCCCCCCCCTCTCCCCGTCCGACGGGGAGAGGGACGGGGTGAGGGGCCTGCACGAACGTACAAAACACCGAAACAGCTTGAGAGTTATTCCAAGAAGCGAAGTTTCGGAAAAACACTTGAGCCGCCGCCGGCAGAAGTGATCGGGAAAGGAAACGCATTTGTCGTTCACCGGCATCATGCTTCGCGGCTGCATTATGATCTGCGATTGGAACAAAACGGGGCCTTGAAATCATGGGCTGTTCCGAAAGGATTGCCGCCCCGGCCCGGCATCATGCGACTGGCGGTCAATGTGGAGGATCATCCGCTCGAGTACGTGAATTTCGAAGGCGCTATCCCGAAGGGCGAATACGGCGGCGGAATGATGTGGAAATTTGCCCAAGGCCGGTATGAAATTACCAAACAGAAAAAGGACGGATTTTACTTTCGTTTGCAATCGCGTGAACTGAACGCCGAATACCGCACGCATCACACCAAGGAAAATCAGTGGTTGCTCGAACGCGTGGATAATCCGCAAACGGATTGGCTGCGTGATCCGATTGAACCGATGTTGTCGCGGCCCGCCGACAAGCCACCAGATTCCAAGGATTACATTTACGAGGTCAAATGGGACGGTATCCGCGCGATGATCACGTTGGACGAGGGCCAAGTCACAATTCGTGGACGCAACGGAATGGATTTCACGAAGCAGTTTCCCGAGTTGCTGATTCCCGACCAGTCGTTTCGCGCGACGTCAGCATTGTTTGATGGAGAAATTGTCTGCCTCGAGGCGGATGGAAGACCCAATTTCAGAAACGTGATCCATCGCATGCAGCAAAAGACGGAGGGTGGGATCGAACGCGCGAAGGCCAAGCATCCCGCCGTGTGTTACCTCTTCGATTGTCTTTATCTGGACGGACGCGCGATCGTCAATGAGCCACTCAACCGGCGGCGCGAGTGGCTTGAAGATGCGATCAAAAAAGATTCGGCTTATCGCGTGAGTGGCGTTGTCGAAGACGGGCCGGCTTTCCTCGAAGCCGTGAAAGCAATGGGCCTTGAAGGCATCATGGCCAAACAGCGCAACAGCACGTATCTCCCCGGAAAGCGAAGTGACTCCTGGTTGAAAATCAAAACACGACAAACCGTCGAGTGTGCGATCATCGGTTACACCAAAGGCAAAGGTGATCGGGAAAAAAGTTTCGGCGCGTTGCATCTGGCGCAAGCAAATGGCGACGAACTTAAGTATGTCGGGAAAGTCGGATCGGGATTCGACGATGATTCGCTCAAAACCGTCGCCGCCGAAGTGCAGAAATTGCCTGCGGTCAAACGACCCGTGAAAGAAAAACCACTCGACGATTCCCGATCCGTCTGGGTTCAGCCAAAACTGATGTGTGAAGTGGAGTTTGCTTCAGTTACCAAGGACGGAATGCTACGCGAACCTGTGTTTGTAAGGCTGCGCCCAGACCTCACATTCTAGCCTTGAATTGGGGATCAAAGGCAGGCAAGCTTCATGCTCAGCATAAACCTATGAACGCAAACATTGACGTGAACATCGGAGTCCCAATGTCGGTCGTACCGGGTTCGAGACCCAACATCTCAAAGCGAGGTGGGCTATGAGATCGATATGGAAAGGCCATATTCGGTTTTCTCTGGTTACCATTCCGATCCGCATTTACAACGCGGTGGACACGGAGGAAACGATCCGGT
>CAZNOE010000387.1:0-5967 GCA_964574525.1 uncultured Bifidobacteriaceae bacterium | reverse complement strand
ACTCCTCCACTGCCTTCCGCTCCGCGATCACGACGATGAGCGTTTGCAGAGCGCCCGCGGGGCGGGACAGTGGTTGAACGCTCCAAACCACCTGCGTCACGGGAATGGGTGAGAGCTTCTCCAGTTGTAATTCAACCATGGAAAGGGTCTCGTCGAAACTGCTTTGCGGCAGATGCACGACCCGGAGGAACACATTTTCGGGCGGCAACCAGGCGATGTTGAGTTTGGGCTGCCAGAGCGAACGCCAGGTCTTCTTGACCACATTGCCCGGCAACGGTTCGCCCCGCGGGACGGTGTGTTCACGGCCCCGGACAAAACGGGAGTCGAATTGCCAGAGTTGGAACAACGCCGGGCCGGCTTCAAGCACATTGCAGGAATACCAGCGTTTGGTCGCGACGTGTGTGGCAGGTTTCGAAGGAACGATGGGGCCGGATGCAGTCCCAGCCGCTTTGGACTCGTGCGCCTCCGGCAGAGCGACAGTTTTTTTTGATGAGCGCCGAAACATCCAGATGCCCATGACCACGAGGACGAGGACAACGGTGACACTGCCTGCAAGCTGGACCAGGTGTGCCTGTAGCGCTGGGTTCGAAAAAGATTTAGGGCCGGAGTAACCTTGCTTGATCGTCGTGATCAAACGCCAAATCCTTGAAAAGAGCAACAACGAGCAAAAAGGCAGGATGATCCCCAAGACCCGCATCACCCACGTGAGCCGATCTGGCAAAGGACGGGATGAAGCTTTCATCTCTTAAGCCTTGGTCAAAAACTGGGTCCGGTCGTCTTCGACCAGCGCGTTGAGATGCTCTTCGATCTGCGTCACGCGCAAGACCTCTTCGATGGTCGTGACGCCGTTCTTCACCTTGTTCCAGCCGTCCACGCGCAACGTGCGCATCCCCTGCTCCACGGCCCGCGCCGCAATCGTCGAGGACGCCGCGCGTCCCAGGATCAGCGGTCGCAGCGCTTCGTTGAGCACCAGCAATTCGTAAATGGCCAGCCGGCCCTGGTAACCAAGCTGGCGGCAATCCTCGCAGCCCACGCCGCGCATAAATTTCGTGGTGTCAATTTCCTCGTCAGGAAAACCAATCTTCCGCAGGTAGCTGCGCTCGATCTTCTGCTCGGTCTTGCACACCGGGCAAATCGTGCGCACGAGGCGTTGCGCCATCACTGCTTCCACCGACGAAGCCACGAGGAACGGCTCGATACCCATGTCAATCAAGCGCGTGAAGGCGCTCGGGGCGTCGTTCGTGTGCAGCGTGGAGAAAACCAAATGGCCCGTCAGCGCGGCGCGAATGGCGATCTCCGCGGTTTCGAGGTCGCGAATTTCACCGACCATGATGACGTTCGGATCCTGGCGCAGAATGTGGCGCAGACCCATCGCAAACGTCAGCCCGATCTCCGGCCGGACGGCGATTTGATTGATGCCGCGCAACTCGTACTCCACCGGTTCTTCCACCGTGATGATGCGCTTCTGAATCGAGTTGATCGTGCTCAACATCGCGTAGAGCGAGGTGGACTTGCCCGAACCCGTCGGCCCGGTGACGAGCAGAATGCCGTGCGGCTTGACGATGATTTCGCGGATGGCCACTTCGTCCTTCGGCGAGAATCCCAGCTTGTCGAGGCTGAGGAAAATTTTCCCGCGCGAGAGCAGACGCAGCGACACGCTTTCGCCATAGACTGTCGGCACGGTGGAAACGCGGATGTCAATTTCCTCGCCCTTGATGCGGACGTTGATGCGGCCGTCCTGCGGCAGGCGCTTTTCGGAGATGTTCATCCCGCTCATGACTTTGATGCGGGAAATGAGCGCGGCCTGAAAGCGTTTCAACTGCGGCGGCATCGGCGTCTGGTGCAAAATGCCGTCAATGCGGTAGCGGATGCGGAGATCGTCCTCCTGCGGTTCGAGGTGAATGTCCGTGGCGCGGTCCTTGTGCGCTTCCCAAATGACCTGATTGACGAACTTGATGACGCTGGCTTCCTGGTCGCCCTCGGTGATTTCCTTGTCAATCGGCAGTTCCAAATCCAGCGGCGCGTCGTCGTCCATCTCGTCGAGCGTTTCCGCGCCGACGCCGTAATAACGTTTGAGCGCCTTTTCGATTTCGGTGCGCGGCGCGAGCGCGAACTCCACCGGCCCGTGCGCGTCGAACCGCACCGCGTTGAGCATGGCCGCATCGAACGGGTTGCTCACTGCCACCTGCACCGTGCCGTCCTTCACGGCCGTGGGCAGGACCGAGTACTGAAACGCGACCTTGGTGGAAATTTTGTTCCGCGCCTCGTTCTCGACGGTCAGCTTGGCCAGTTCAAGGAATGGCCAGTTAAGCGCGGTGGCCAGACGTTGCAGAAACACGTCTTCCGCCAGACCGGATTCGCGCGCGAGGAACGTGAGAAACGGTTCTTGCGAGCCGTTTTCCGCCGCCACCTGCCACGCCTTCTGTAATACGGTAAACTGGTCGGGCGTAGTGCCCGTCACCGCCACAAAAAGATTTTTTATTGAGCTAAAGGCCATGAAACTCTGTTCACTTCTTCAACGATTGAACAATGGAAGGTAAAAAAAGTTGCGCTGCGGGTCAAAGAATTAAAACCTGCCGGAGTGAAGCTGTTTGCCGCCATCACGGTTATCGGCCGGGACAAAACCGGCGTCGTCGCGCGCATCACGGGCTTCCTCTTTGAACAGAAAGCCAACATCGAAGGCTTGGAGGAGAAAGTCACGCGCGGCCAGTTCGGCATGACGATTCAGGCGTCTTGGCTGCCCAGGGAATGCAACGAATCCGCTGTTCGCGCGGGGCTGGCGGCCTTCGCGCGCGCTCTCGACATGGAAATCAGAATCCGTTTCGCCGAGCCACACCGCCGCCAGCGGTTTGCCATCATGGTCACGAAGGAGCCGCATTGCTTTGAAGCCATCATGGCCGCGCACTCGGCCGGAAGCCTCAATGCCGATCCCGTGCTGGTTATCGGCAACCGTCCCGACCTCGAACCGTTGGCGCGCAAACGCCGCGTGCCGTTTGTGCGTTTGCCGTGGACCGACCGCGTGAAGGCCGAACAGCGCGCCTTGCACCTTCTCGAACAATACGAGATTGACTTCGTCGTCCTGGCGCGTTTCATGAAAATCCTCTCCCCCAACTTCGTCTGGCGTTACAAGAACAAGATCATCAACATCCACCCCTCGCTGCTGCCGAGCTTTCCCGGGCCGCAAGCCTATCGGCAGGCGCATGAGCACGGCGTCAAGATCGTCGGCGTGACGGCACACTTCGTCAGTATGCACCTGGATGAAGGCCCGATCATCGCCCAAGGCAGCTTCGCGACCCACTCCGCCATGTCGTTCAAGGAAATCGTCACCGCCGGCCAGAAACTCGAAGCGAAGGTGCTCGTCAAAGCGATCAAGCTCTACCTGACCAGGCGGCTGGATGTTTACTGGGGGATTGTGAAAGAGGTGTGAGGGTGATGCGTGGTGAGACGTGAAACGAGCAGTCGTCCTTCACGATTCACGTTTCACGCATCACGAATCACGATATCCGCCACATGCCACTTGTCACCCTAGTGCGCCGTGTTAGTTTTCCCGCGTGAGCAAACTGCTTATCGGCATCGTCAGCGCGTTGGTCGCCACAAACCTGCCCGCTGCGACTGGAAACCTTGTCGTCCAGAAGACCGGCGTGTCGGCGGGAATCGTCAATACCAACGATCCCGCGGAAAAGGAATTGCAGAAACTGATGGATCAGGATGACGAGGCGCAGGCGGAAGCGGACAAGTGGATTCGCGAGAACGAGGAATTTACCGCCAAGGGCGCCGGCGTTTCTAAAGCGGCACTGAATCAGCGCATCCGCAGTCGCTTTGAGCCGGTCCGCAAAGCCTACGATGATTTTATCACACGACATCCCAACAACGTCCGGGCCCGCATTGCCTGCGCGAGTTTCCTCGGCGATATCGGGGACGAGGACGGGGCATTCGTTCAACTGGAGAAGGCGCGCGAGCTTGATCCGACAGACCCGGCGATATGGAACAATCTTGCAAATTATTACGGCCATAACGGGCCGGTGACAAAGGCGTTCGATTATTACGCCAAGGCCATTGAACTGAATTCCAACGAGGCCGTTTATTATCACAATTTCGGCACGACGGTCTTTCTCTTCCGCAAAGATGCCGTGGAACATTTCAACATCACTGAGCAACAGGTGTTCGACAAGGCGCTGGAGTTGTACAGCCATGCGCTCAAGCTCGACCCGGAGAATTTCCCGCTCGCCTCCGACGTGGCGCAAACCTATTACGGCATCAAACCGCAACGCACCGATGACGCGCTTCGTTCCTGGACCAACGCGTTGAGCCTCGCGCATGACGAGATCGAGCGCGAAGGCGTCTATGTCCACCTCGCGCGAATCAAGACTCACTCCGGCCGCTTCGCCGAGGCCCGCGCACACCTGAACACGATCACCAATGGGATGTATGCCGACTTGAAAAAGCGGCTTGAGCGCGCGCTGACCGACAAGGAGAACGAGGCCAAGGGTACGAATGCGCCGACGGCAACGGTTGAGAAGAAGTGAGGTTGAAAGAGACCGGCTGGCCTGAATCCGCAGCAGCGCACTCTCACAAATTGTTGCCTGCTCCGCAAGAGATGGCAGACTGTCCGTGATGCGCGCATCCGCCCTACGCACCGACCCGGACGACGACTGTCCCGCCGACACCGCCCGAAGAGACGTGTTTACTGAACGCTCCGCGTGGCATTCGGTCGGCGCGGGCTGGCAACACTTGCACGGAAGCTTTCACGCGATGGGCGCGAGCTTCGAGTGGCACGACTTCAAGGCCGACGACGAATTCGACTGGGGCAAGAGTTTTCATCCCGGCAGCGTGGAAGTGTGTTTGAATCTCGCTGGCAACGGCCAGGTGAGTTTCCACGGCCGCAAAGCCGCGTTCACACCGCTGACGGCGGGCTTCTATCGCCGTGGAGACTCACCAGTCCGCGCGACGCGGCAGGCAAACGAGCGCCATCAATTCCTAACGGTGGAAATGTCGTTCGGCTTCGTGCGCCGCCAACTGGGCGACTTCGCTCCGTCGCTTCATCCGCTGGTGCGCGAAGTCGTCGCCGGTCGCGGCGAGACTTCGGCGGTCGCTCCGACGATCCGACTGACCAGCCGGCAGCAGCAACTCCTTGCGAGTTTGCGCGAACCGCCGGTGCTGGCGGCGGCCCAAGCGTTGTGGTACCAGGCCAAGGCATTGGAAGTCGTCGCGGATTTGTTTTTCCTCACGCCGGGCGGCCAGGAACTTTTCTGCCAGCGCCAGCAACGATTGTCAGCCGAACGCGTCGAGAAAGTCATCACGCTGCTCCGTCAGGATTTGACGAATCCGCCCAGCCTCGAAGACATCGGCCGCGCGGTCGGCTGCAGCCAGTTTCACTTGAGCCGCACATTTTCGGCGGCGACGGGTATGACGATTCCGCAATACATCCGGCAACTGCGCCTGGAACGCGCCGCGGAATTGCTGCGCTCGGGGAAATTCAATGTCACCGAAGCCGCGCTGGAAGTCGGTTATTCTAGCCTGAGCCATTTCAGCCAGGCGTTTCATGAGACGTATGGCTGTTGCCCCGGGCTTTATCCGCTCCGCACCCCGACGCAGAAATCTTCACTCACACAACGCGATGCCGGTTAGGACACGCGAAGATTCGGTCGCGGTGGGGCGAGGCTGTTGACGGGCCGCATTCTCTTACTCGAGAATTTCCAGCTTCACCTGGGCGAGTCCGCTCTTGACCATCTGCAATTCCTCAGCCGCCGCCTGCGAAAGGTCAATCACGCGACCCTTGATGAACGGTCCGCGATCATTGATCCTTACGATCACCGAGCGATTGCTCCCCGAGTGAGTCACTCTCACCCGCGTCCCAAAAGCATAACGCGGATGCGCCGCCGTCAATTGGTGCATGTCATAAATCTCGCCACTCGCCGTCCGTTTGCCGTGATATTCGGCACCGTAATACGAAGCGATCCCCGCTTC
>CAZNOE010000386.1:0-5977 GCA_964574525.1 uncultured Bifidobacteriaceae bacterium | reverse complement strand
GATGACCCCACTAACCAATTGATTTCTCGACAGGCTTCGTCGCCTTTGTTAGACGCTGGGGAGAACCTATGACGCCGCTTCACCCCACACTGATAGTGGTGCTCTTACTTTCCGAGGGCGCGTGTAGAGGATGTGTTTACAACTCTTGAGTCGATGTCGTTGGCGCGTCCAGTTTTTACCGCTAAATCACTGAATCGTTCCTGGTCCGTGGGCGATGTCATCGACTGGTCGCACTTCGCCGGCGAACTCGACGCACCGTGGGGTGAGTTCATTTGCGCCGAAAGCGATCACCGGAGGGCGCTGGAGTCGGGGCAAGAACCCGATAGCGCCGCGGTGCAGGAATTGTCGGAGGTTTTTCGTTACGATCGCGACCTCATTACGGCCGAGGAAACCGAACGCTGGCTTGGCTCGCGCGAGGTGACGATGGATGCCTTTGTCGCGCATTTGGAACGGCACTGTTGGCCGGGACAATCGGCGGCACCACTTTCTCCTATTCCCGCATTCGACACTGCGACCGCCGAACAGAAGGAAGCCTTTCGCGTGGACCTGCTGCTCACTGGCGAATTGGAACGCCTGGCTCAGGCTTTAGGCCGTCGCGTCGTCGCGTCGGCTGTCGCGCAAAAGAGCGAGACGACGGGAGCGGTTGAGGCGTTGTCCGAGGAACGCGCCCGCTTTTTGCAACGACGAGGTTTGGAGGAATCGCGGGTGGCGGCCTGGCTGAGCCGATTAGGTCGCGACCCCGATTGGCTCCAGGAACAGTTGCTTCAGGAGTCTGGTTATCGCGCGGCGTGTGCCGCAGCACTCTCTCCGGCAGCGCGCGAATCCGTCCTGCGCAGCCAGCGATTGCAATTGCTCGACATCCGTTTGGAAGTGATGCGTTTCCCCAGTCTCGACGCGGCGCGCGAAGCCGCGCTTTGTGTGCGCGAAGAAAACCAATCGCTCGCTGAATTCTCCGCAGCGTGCGGGCATCCGCTGGAAAGCAGGTCTTTCCTGCTCGGGAGCGTTTCGGACGATGACCAGTCCACGCTGCTCAGCCGGAGCCTGGGCGAAGTCGTCGGGCCGGACGAAGTGGAAGGCGAATTTCAAATCTGCCGGCTGGCAGCAAAGGAGGAACCGCGCCTCAGCAACCCCGCGGTCGCCGACGCGGTGGATCGGCAGCTCCTCGACGCCTGGTTCACGGCGTTGGGCGCGGACATGATCCAGT
The DNA here is from genome assembly GCA_964574525.1 of uncultured Bifidobacteriaceae bacterium. Lineage (GTDB taxonomy): Bacteria > Verrucomicrobiota > Verrucomicrobiia > Limisphaerales > JADLHS01 > WYBW01. The sequence goes on along the minus strand of CAZNOE010000386.1, from coordinate 4,773 downwards.
GGGCAATGGCGGAGAGAATCAGCGCATGAAAGCCGAAATCGCCAATATCCTTGGTCGTTGTTCGGCGCTCCGCTTTGTTCCCGAAACGGAGCAAGCGCCGCTGTTGGAGCAATTCCAGGAACAACGTTTTGGATTTGGCGAGGTGATCGTGCGGCAAGGCGAGGAGGCGGACGCTTTTTACGTGCTGCTTTCCGGGCGCGCCCGGGTCATCAAACTCGCCGCCGACGGCAGCGAACTTTCCCTCAACTTGCTGCGGGCAGGCGATGAATTCGGCGAGTCGGCGTTGCTGACGGACAGTACGCGCTCGGCCACGGTGCGGTGCAGTTCAGCCGTCGAGGTCGCGCGATTGTCACGAGCCAGCTTTCAAAAACTTTTACAGGAGCGGCCCGAACTTAAGGCGTATCTCGAACTCTCCACGCGCTGGCGCACGCTCCACAATTTCCTCTACGAGTTCAGCAACTTCGGCCGTTTGCCGGCAGCCACGATGAAAAGTCTCGTCGAAAAACTCGAGCCGGTGGCGTTCGCGAAGGGGCAGCTCATTCTTCGCGAAGGCGAGCCTGCCGGGCCCATGTTCATTATTCAGCAAGGGCGCGTGCGCATTTTTGCCGGCCACGAGGGCCAGATCCGCAACCGCGCCTTCCTCCGCGAGGGTGAGTTCTTTGGCGAACTTTCCATCCTGGACAGCAGCGCGCGCACGGCGAGCGCCGAAGCGGTGACAGATTGCCAGTTGCTCTCGCTCAGCCCGGAGGCGGTGCGCGAGTTGAATCAGCAGCATCAGGAGTTCGCCAAGCTGCTCGAAGAACGGCGCGCGCAATATCGCCTCGACGAGGAAGCCCGCGTGCCCTTGGATTTTGCCGAGGAAGCGCTTCCCGCCGAGGCCGCGCAAACGAATAAAGTGGAAGTGGACGAGCCGACCCTGGCGCCTGCCGCCGCAAGCGAGGCCGATCCGTTTGCCGATGAGCAGGGTTTGTTTGTCAAACGTTCACGGCGCATCCGACGGTTTCCGTTCGTACCCCAAATTGACGAGATGGACTGCGGCGCCGCGAGCCTCGCGATGATCTGTCGTTATTTCGGTCGCAAAGTCAGCCTAGCTCGCATCCGTCAGCTTTGCCATACCAGCCTCGACGGCACCAGTTTGAAGGCCTTGAGTCACGCCGCAGCCGAACTCGGCCTGGCGTCGCGCGCGCTGAAAATCTCCCTGCGCAACCTGTCGCACATGCCGCTGCCCGCGATTGTGCATTGGGAAGGCAATCATTGGATGGTGCTTTACGATCTGGATGACAAGTTCGCGCGCGTGGCCGATCCCGCCGGCGGCCTGAGACGGTTTCCACGAAAGGAGTTCGAGGAAAAATGGTCGGGCTACACGGCGTTGTTTGACTTCACGGTGGCGTTTGAGAAAGCGCCCGAAGGCAAACCGTCCATCACCTGGATGCTGCCATTCTTTATCGAGCATCGCACCTCGTTGCTCCAAGCTGGCGGTCTGGCTGGCGTGGCCACGTTGCTGCAGCTCATCTTTCCGGTGTTGACGCAAGTGGTGGTGGACAAAGTGGTCGTGGAGCAGGACGTGGGTTTGTTGCATGTCGCCGTGGTGGCGATGCTCGTGGCGGGCGTCTTTATGCTCGCGGCGAACTTGCTCCAGCAATATCTGCTCAGCTTCATCGCGGTGCGGGTGGATGCGGGCTTGCTGGATTTTCTGACCCGCCGGCTGCTCGCGTTGCCGATGTCCTATTTCAACAGCCGCCGCACCGGCGACATCCAACGCCGCCTCGACGGCGCGCGACAACTGCGCACGTTCATGGTGCAGCACGGCATCGGCGCAGTGCTGGCCGTGATCCAACTCGTGGGTTGCGTGGTTTTGATGGGCGTTTACAGCTTCACGCTGTTGGGCGTCTTCGCGGCGACGCTGCCGCTTTACGTCGGGCTGATGTATTTCTCGCTGAAAGTGCTGCGCCCGGTCTTTGCTGATCTCGAAGAAAGTCACGCGAAATACAGTTCCTACCAGATTGATGCGATCAAAGGCATCGAAGCGGTGAAAGCGGCCGGCGCGGAAACCGCCTTTCGCGACGCGATGTTAAACCAGTTCCTCGCCGTGTCGCGAAAGATGTTCCGGGGAAATTTCATCGCGATGTCCTACGAAAGTGCGATCCAGGCCATCAGTCTTTTTTCCACGGCGCTGTTTCTGCTCGTCGGCGCCCACATGGTCATCACGGGCCAGTTCTCCATCGGCGGCTTCGTCGCGTTCAACACGTTGCTGGCGATGGCGTACGCCGCCGTGCTCCGGACCCTGGGCGTCTGGGATGAATTCCAGTTGATGATGGTGCTGCTCAACCGGCTCAACGACATCTTCGAGAACGAGCCGGAACAGGGCTACGATCGTTCGCGGCTCAAACCGGTGCCCACGCTCGAGGGCCATCTCGAGCTGCGCAAAATGAGCTTCCGTTACGGCGGCGCCGAAGCGACGCCTATCTTGAAGGAGATCAGCCTCGAGATTTCCCCGGGCCAGACGGTGGCCATCGTGGGCCGCAGCGGTTCGGGCAAGACCACCCTCATCAAACTCATCGCCGGACTCATGGAGCCGACCGAAGGCACGATTCATTTCGATCACACGGATTTGAAGACGCTGAACTATCGCGACGTGCGGCGCAAGATTGGCGTCGTCCTGCAGGAGAACCATCTGTTCAGCGACACGATCGCGAGCAACATCGCCTTCGGCGACGCCGAAGCGGATTATGACCGCGTGTTTCACGCCGCGCAACTGGCCAACGCCCATGAATTCATCATGCGCCTGCCGCTGGGCTACGAAACCAAGATCGGCGAAACGGGTTTGGCGCTTTCCGGCGGACAGAAGCAGCGCATCTGTATCGCGCGCGCGCTGTATCCCGACCCGCCGATACTCATCTTTGACGAAGCCACGAGCGCACTCGATACGGAATCGGAGCGGGCCATCCAGGACAACATGAATCGCCTGATGTCTGGCCGCACCTGCCTCATCATCGCGCACCGGCTCAGCACCATCCGCGATGCTCACTCCATCGTCGTGTTGGAAAAAGGGCAGGTGGCCGAGGCCGGCACGCATGACGAACTCATGGCCCGGCGCGGGCTTTACTTTTACCTGTCAAGCCAGCAGCTCGGGATTTGAAACTAAATATGCAATCCGAAATTAGACTCGCACTGCCACTCCCTGCCCATGAACCGGAGTGCGGGCCGTCCCGGCCGCAGCGGCGTTCGAACTTCGAGCGGTCTCGATATCCGTGTGACCTGCGTGACTCCCACGTTGCTGCGCCCGGGACGGGCGCACTCCGGTTCAGGGGCGCAAAGCGCGATAGAGGTTCGGGGAATTCTCTCCTCCATCCGATGGAGGAGAGGGTCGGGGAGAGGAGGCGCGATTGTCCCAGCATCTTTGGATTGCCCCTCCCCATGAACTGGAGCGCCGAGCACCGCCTCGGCCCGTTGCAATCCACCTCTACCACGCCCCACCGGGCCGAGGCGGTGCTCGGCGCTCCAATCGCAAACCGGTTCAGGGGTTCATTGCGCGAATTTTTTAGGGGAATTCTCTCCTCGGTCCTCTCCCCACTCCTTCGTCGCGGGGAGAGGAAGAAAAAGCGTTTCGCCAATTCTTTGCCAGGAAAACAAAGACTTGCATGATTGCAGCATGAACTCCATCCGCCCCCAAAACCGAACCGCGCCTGGCGACGACACCGCCAACCTGCTGCCGTCGCAACCGCCACCGCGGGTCGTTCGCTGGATGGCGTGGCTGGTGATCAGTTTCTTCGCGGTGGCCGCGCTGGCGTCGGTGCTGGTGAAACTGCGCGAGACGGTGCATTGCCAGTTTATCCTCGAATCGCAATTGGGCGAAGACCCGATCCAATCGCCCTTGCTGGCCGTGGTGCAGAAAGTTTGTGTCGCGGAAGGCCAGGAAGTGGCCGAGGGCGACGATCTGTTCGTGTTGCGCTCCGATGAAGTGCGCGCGTGGCAGACGCAGCTTCACTCGGCGGAAGAAGATGCGCGGGCGCTCGTGCAGCGGGCGGCCAAGCTGGATGAACTTCACGCGGCTCAGCTCGAAATCAAAAACGAGGAGTTTAAGCAGGTGGAAAAGGAGATCGCCTTCCGCGAGAAGCATCTGGAAATCAGCCGTGATTTTCTAAGCCGCCACGAACAGCTTCTAAAGGATGGCTTGATTTCGCCGGTCGAATTGCTCAAGCAACAGCTCGCCACGGCCGAGTCGGAGAAAGACCTCAACGTGGCGCAGCGCACGTTGCAGCAGGTAAATCTACAGCGGAAGCAGTTGCAGACCGATCGCGCGCGCGAACGCGGCGAGGAAGGCACGCAGGCGGAAAAGCTGAAACTCACCATCGCGGCCTTGACCCGGCAATTGCACAATGCGGAGGGGGACCTGCTTCACGTCCGTGCGCCCTATCGTGGCGTGGTCACTTCCCTCGCGCATCGCAACGCGGGTGGCGTGGTGCAAAAGGGTGAGGAGCTTTGCCAGTTCTCACGCGCGGGCGGCCTGCTCACGGCGCGATTGATCGTGGAGGAAAAAAGCGTTCCCCGGCTGGCCAGCGGACAGCAGGTGCGTTTTCAGTTCGAGGCTTTTCCGTCGCAACGTTTCGGCTCGATGGATGGCCAGTTGGATTGGGTGAGCGCCTCCGCGGTTACTTCTTCGGGCGGCGGGCAATTCTCCGCCCAGGCCAGTCTGGCACGCCAGTCGTTCGTTGGCGGCGACAGCCACGCTTTACGCGCCGGAATGAAAGGGAAAGCCCGCGTCGCCGTGGG
>CAZNOE010000385.1:3089-5981 GCA_964574525.1 uncultured Bifidobacteriaceae bacterium | reverse complement strand
GCGAGTCAAGGAACGCCGCAGATGAACACGGATGCGAAGTTGAAAGCCGAAACAGAATCGCGCGACACGAAGGCCGAACGGCGCGGCCAACTCGGACCCAGCACCCCCTACCACTGCCTCAGCCGGTAAAAGCCCGCCATGCCATCCATCAGGTTATTCGCGTCGTCGAAGGACAAGTCCGGCAGGATGGGACTGCACGGCAGCCACGGCCCGGAGAGACTTGAGGCATGTTCGAGTTGAAAAACATCGCCGTCCCCGTCCCAATCAACATGGATCGCCCCGCCGGCAAGCCGCAGGTTCACAATGCGCGGGGGCAACGCGGGCGGCCTCATATCTGTGACGACGAACAACGCATCCAGACCATAATCCTGCACTGGATCGGCCGGTGCGAATGCCGCCACGAGTTGCTGGTTGCTGAACACACGATGGCCCAAACTGCTCAGCAGGTCTCCGGCCTGCACTTCGCCGATCTGGTGATCCGTAAATCCTTCCTCGACAGAAAACCAGATTTCGCCGCTGGGCAGGATGTGCAACGCGTCCAGCCCAAAATCGCGGTTTGTGATCGCTGGATGGAAGTTCGCGAGCAAATCCCGGTTCGACCGAAACACGCGACCGCGATCCGACAATATGTCTCCGCGCGCGAGGGTCAGGGCGGGATTCACCACGACGTTGCTCCGAATGGAGAAGAGAATCTCGCCATCCGGCATTACTTGGACCGCATCCAAGCCCGCGTCCGGCTGAGGAGCCGGTAAGCCGAACGCGGCGGGCAGGTTTTGATTGCTTCTCACAATCACACCGCGGTTCGAGAGCAAGTCGCCATGTTGAATCAAGCCCTGCGATTCGCTCCAGACGTTCGATGGGATGGAGAAAAGAACCTCGCCGCGCCGCGTGACGTGCACGGCGTCCAGTCCGAGGTCGTACACGATCGGCATGACGCCGAGCCGTCCCACCAGGTCAATATTGCGCTTCACCACCCGGCCATGGTTCGAAATCAGGTCTCCCGGACTGATGACGTTGGTCGGACCGGACCGGTTGGTGGAGGTGAGCGCCTTTGTGGTGGAAAACCAAATCTCGCGCACCGGCGCCGCGAACAGGTTCAAGGAAAAAGTCTGGAACAACGTGCCGTTCGTCTGCGTCAGGTTGATCTTAATCAGCGGAAACGGCTTGTCCGTGAACCTCGTGTCGTTTGTAAAAAACGCCGGCCGGTTTGTGAAGGCATCCTTGATCTGCACCGCGAGGTCCATGTCCTGCAGCACCGCGAACTCCTCGAACCGCACGAAGTTTCCGCCGCCCGTGATGCGCACTTCGCCCGCCCAAGCGGGGCTCGCGGTGAAGTCCACGTTGCGAACCGCGTATTTGATGTAAGGCGGCGTGTTCTGCACGAGCTCCAGATCAAATGTGCCGCGCAACGGCTGCATGATGGTGGGCCGGCCACAGACCAGGCACTCGTCAACGAAATAACTCCCATCGAGGAGAGTATAGGTGACGCTCGGAGAGCGCGACGGCGGTTCCTGCGCGACGGTGATGAACACGCACGCGAACAAACTCCAGAAACATGTCGCATGGAATTTCATGGCTCGAAATCCACATTCATTGTGCTCCACAGCCACCCGCAGTTCAAGTCTTCACAAGAACAGTTTTCCGAATATCTCAGCCGTTCACGTTCAGTCGCGGCTAAGAGAAATCGTTCCTTCCCCGGTCGCTTTGCCGTTGCCAAGCTTTGCCCGTCTGAATATGAATGTTCGCGGCAATGGAGTTTGCCTTCCCGAAATGGGAGAACCGCCTGACCGTTTCAGCGCTGATGACTCCTACGAGTGAACGACCCATTCGCAGGAGTTTTATGCTCGCATACCTCTGGATAGCCATCGGCGGCGCGCTGGGCAGCGTGGGCCGCTTCTGGCTCTCCGGCCTCATCGCCGGCCGCTACGGCGAGACCTTTCCGTGGGGCACACTGCTCGTCAACGTCAGCGGCTCATTCATCATCGGGTTCTTCGCCACGATCACCAGTCCGGAAGGGCGCATGTTCGCGCCCGTCGGCTTCCGCCAATTCTTTATTTACGGCGTCTGCGGCGGCTACACGACGTTCTCATCGTTCAGTTGGCAAACGTTCGAACTCGCGCAAGACGGCGAGTGGCTGCGGGCCGGCGGCAATGTCCTCGGCTCAGTCGCCCTCTGCCTGATAGCCGTATGGCTCGGTCACTTGCTGGCCGCGAGCCTTAACTCCATGAAAGGAAGTTGACCCATGCAAATTCCTCACGAAGCAATGCTGCTGCGGATTTTCATCGGCGAAAGCGACCGTTGGGAACACAAGCCGCTCCACGAGGCCATCGTGCTCAAGGCCCGCGAATTGCACCTGGCCGGCGCAACGGTGTTACGTGGCGCGATGGGTTTCGGCAAATCCAGCCGGCTGCACACGACAAAAATCCTGCGGCTCTCGATGGACTTGCCGCTCGTCATTGAAATCGTGGACAGCGAGGAAAAGATCAACGCCTTTCTGCCAGTGCTCGATACGATGATCGGCGGCGGCCTCGTCACTCTCGAAAAGGTCAGGGTCATTGACTATCGCGCCGGAAAAGAAACTCCCGGCAGTTCCTGAGCCCGACGTTGCCTCTACGGCTCACTCATGAATTGCCGCGGGAAATCCGCCGGCTTCGCTCCGTCTCTGCGCCGCAGATTGTTCACGCCACCGCGATCGGGTTGCAGCGGGATATACATCCCGTCTGTTTTCTTGAGCAGTTCGAAAAGTTCCCCGTTCATCTTCTGGGCAACCTGCTTGTGGTCGGGGCTGAAGATCAAGTTCTTCGTTTCCTGCGGATCGTTCTTGATGTCGTAAAGCTCGTCAATGTCCCAGATGCCGAAGTAGTGGATGTATTTGTATTGGTCGGTGCGCAG
>CAZNOE010000385.1:0-2989 GCA_964574525.1 uncultured Bifidobacteriaceae bacterium | reverse complement strand
TCCTTGTAGTACTTTCCGATGTCGAGGTCGCTATGGTAAGCGAAGTCCACGCCGTGCCAGCTATTGCGCTGATTTCTCAGCCACATCGGTTTGTCGGCGTAATTCTCCGGCGTGTCGGGCATCGTCTTCGGCGGCGTGAACGTCTTGTCTTTGTAACGCCCTTTGTGCCGGTCCGCCGGGACAAACTCCGCGTGCACCGCCTTGTGCGAGAGGTAGAGCATGAACGGCTTGTCTAGCTTGCGCGACTTGAGCCAGTCCAGTGCGTAATCGGTCAACTCGTCCGTGATGTAGCCCTTTTGCGGCACGTGCTTTCCATTGACGTTCCACTCAGCCCGCGTCGGTAGATACGTCCCTTGCCCCCGAAAACTGACCCAGTAGTCGAACCCCGGCTGTGCTGCATCGGTATCGCCGCCCATGTGCCATTTCCCGAGGAACGCCGTCTCGTAACCGGCCTTCTGGAGGTATTGCGAAAAGAAAACCGTGCCCTTTCGGATCGGATTGTTGTTGTCCACGACCTGATGGCGATGCGCGTAAAGCCCCGTGAGAATCGAAGCGCGGCTCGGGGAGCAAAGCGCCGTGGTCACGAATGCGTTCTTGAGGTGAACACCGTTCTTTGCCAGCGAATCGAGGTTGGGTGTTTCGAGAAAGGGATGGTTCATGAAACCGAGCGCGTCGTATCGCTGGTCATCCGTGAGAATGAAAATGACGTTGCGCGGCTTGGCGCCGGGGATTCTTGGAAGAGACAAATCGTCAGCGGCGATAAGGGTGAAAGCAGGCAAGACCGCCGCCAGAATCAGGCACGAGATGGCGCCAAGCGTCGTTCGCATAAAGCGATTATGACAACTGCGGTTGCCAAACCGATAACAAATTCGGAAAAGAAATCCGTTTGTGAACAACTCGTGAATAAGAGTTAATATGTTGTCCTTTCTCGAACAAATTGAATGATTTCTGATAGAAGCGGCGGGAGAGAAGCGGACAAAGGCTGGCTCATTTGCCACCTCTTGCTCTCGGCAATTACGCTTCTCTCCCTACCAACCCTTTTTTGAACCCATTTGGCGAGAGCGTCAAGCGAGGGTTATCCACAATTTATTGGGCGGAGGTAACGCCACGCAATGGTCTTTGGGTTTCGGGCATCTTTTACCTGCTCAGAATCCACTCCGTCACCGCTTTGGTTTCGGCATCGGTCACCATTGGGAAGGGTGGCATGACGACCGGTCCCCATTTCCCTGAACCGCCATGGTGGACCTGCTCCGTGACTTTCTTGGATGCGTCCGGGTCGGTCCGGTATTTGGCCGCGACATCTTTGAATGGCGGGCCAATCTTCTTCGTGTTGACGTCGTGGCAAAGCACACAGAAGTACTTCGTCGCCACCGCTTCACCGCCGAGTGGACCAGTGGGTGATCCAGCCGCCGTGATTGCTCTCGGCTCGACATTGGTCGTCACGGTTGCGGGCGATGTGTTCGTCGTTTCCACTCCGTAATGTTTCATCAGATAGTCCAACAATGGTTCAACCTGCTGATCCGAGATGACCGCGCCGTATTTTTCGCGCATCTTCTTCACGGAAGCTGCCCAGAACGGGCGCGGCGATATCGGTTGCATGGTTACGTATTCCACCGAGTGGCAAACCAGGCATTGTCCGTTGGCGAGTTCGGCGCCCGAACCCGATTTGAATACGCTTGTTTCGGCGGGTAGTTCGATTTTTACGGGCGCGGCGAAAGCGGAGAAACAGAAAACAATGCAAATCGAACACCAACGAGCGAAGCGCAACAGGGAAAGTGGGAAAGTGAGAAAGTGAGCGTTGGCGCCGGGTCTGAGGTTCGCACCTGCCCACTTTCTCACCGGCACACCTGCCTGCCGGGTCTGAGGTTCTCCGTCGCTCTTCATCGCTTCAAGCCGCTGTAACTTTCACCGTCTCGACCACATTGCGCATATAGCCGGCGGGATTCCACAGTGCCTCCATCGGCTGCGATTGTCCAAGGCGGTTGGTCGCCTTGGACTTCAATTGGTACTGGCCGGCGCGCTGCAGCGTGAGCGGGATCGTCCACTCGCGGAAAGAATACTTGCCCCAATCCTTGCCCAGCTCCGCCTCGCGCCACGTTTTGCCGCCGTCGTCCGAAAACAAAACCTCACGGATGCCATGGCCGCCATCGAACGCAATTCCTCTGACGACGACGCCCTGCCCGGCTGACACGCGGTCGCCATCCGCAAGGCTCGTGATGAAGGACCGGACGTTGAACCGGGTGATCGGTCTGCTCTTGGCCGGCGTCGTTCCTGGTTCAACGGACGCGCCCTCGTTGTCGGGAACGCGATACGCCGGGTTCATCCAATAGCCGGCGAAGTTTTCATCCACGACCGTGATTTCATTCACGTGCTTGACCCAGTAGGTCCCAAAATATCCCGGCACAACGAGTCGCAGCGGGTAACCGTTGAGCATCGGCAAATCCTCGCCGTTCATCGCGTAAGCGAGCATCACGTCTTCGTCGAGCGCCTGGTCCATGTCCAACGCCTTGACAAAGTCGTCCGTTTTTTCGTTCAACGGCGTATCGAGCGCGTTGAACGTCACCTGCTTCGCGCCCGCCGCCACGCCGGCTTTGGCCAAGACATCTTTCAGCCTGACACCTTTCCACCGGGCGTTGCCCATCGCCCCGTTGCCCATCTGTCCGCCGGCAACGCGTGGATTGGAGAAACCGCGCCCGTTGCCCGAGCATTGATTGACCGCGACGATTTCGACCGGCTCATACTTGGTTTTCAACTCGGCGATGGACAGTGTGAGCGGTGAATTCACCTTGCCCTTGATCTCCAGTTGGAACTTTTCCACGTCGATCTCCGTCGGAATCTGCGCGAGATGATAACGGACAAAAAACGCATCGTTGGGCGTCAGAATGCCTTCGTTGAAAACCGCGAAAGGCGTTTCCAGTTGCGGCGGACGCGTGGTCAGCAGAATGAGCGGGCGCTTTTGCGGAAACTGCACCAACCGTCGCTCGCCGTT
>CAZNOE010000384.1:0-5981 GCA_964574525.1 uncultured Bifidobacteriaceae bacterium | reverse complement strand
CCCAACCCGCATCGCTGGGGTGATTACTCGCAGGTCACCGTGGATCCGAACGATGACATGACTCTCTGGACCGTTCAGGAATACTGCAACGCGGCGAACTCCTGGGGCGTTCGCGTCTTGCAGTTGAACGCACCGCCACCCGCGACTCCCGCCAGCGCGTCACCGGCAAGCATTCTGCAGGGCCAGTCGTCCGTGAACGTGGTGGTCGCCGGAACGTCTGTCTCGGGTTCAGGATTTTTCGATCCGGGACCGGACACCGGCGGGCCCGGTTTCTCGAACCATCTCGCGGCGACTGTTAACGGCGGCGGCGTCACGGTCAACAGCGTCACATTCTCGAACGCCACCAATATCACGATCAATGTCACCGTCGCGGGCGGCGCAACCCCAGGCGCGCGGACCATCACGGTCACAAATCCGGACGGCCAGATCGCGACGAGCGCTTCCGGCATTCTGACGATTAACACGTCTGGGCTTTCAGCAAACTTCGTGGGCGGGCCGACCAACGGAGCGGCACCGCTGACTGTTTCTTTCACCAATCTAAGCACCGGTGCGACCAACTACAGTTGGGTTTTCGGCGATGGGAAGACCAGCACCGCCACAAACACAGTCAACACCTACAGCAATGCCGGCAGCTACACCGTCAGGCTCACCGCCATTGGCCCGACCGGCACCAACAGCATCACCAACGTCAACTACATCGTCGTCACCAATGCGGCGCCGGTGGCCAACTTTGTGGGCGGGCCGACCAACGGTCAGTCGCCACTCGCGGTTTCCTTCACCAACCTGAGCACTGGCGCAACCAACTACAGTTGGGATTTCGGCGACGGCCACGTCAGCACGGCTACGAACGCGGCCAACACCTACAGCAACGCCGGCAGTTACACCGTCAGCCTGCAAGCCGTCGGGCTGGGCGGGACGAACACACTCGTGCGGAACAACTACATCGTGCTCAGCAACGCCCCGCCGGTTTTGGCGGCGATTGCCGATAAGATCGTTCTCGAAGAAACGCTGTTGACCTTCACGGCCAGCGCCAGCGATCCGGATGTGAGTCAGACTCTCGCGTTCAGTCTGGACCCTCCTGTGCCGGAGGGCGCGAGCATCAATCCGGCCAGTGGCGTGTTCACCTGGACGCCGTCACCCGCGTTTGCCTCAACGACCAACAGCATCACGGTGCGCGTGACCGATGATGATTTGCCCGCCGCGTTCGATGCGCAGGCCTTCAACGTCACGGTGGTGGCCAAGCCGCGGCTTCTGAGCATCGCCGAATCGCCGGATGGATTCTTCACCTTGGTATGGCAGGTTTATCCGGGCCGGACCTATCGCTCCGAGTTCAAGACCAATCTGACGGATGCGATCTGGGCGGCCCTGGCGACGAATACTGCGGCAACGTCAAGTGCCGTGCTGACGAATGACGCCGGTGCAAATTTCCATAAATTCTTCCGCGTGCTGGATATCACGGGCCCTTGAATCCGTAGCGCACGTTTCCAAACCGGCTGTATCACCGCTTCGCCAGATCGCCTCATGAATGAATTAAAAAGAATCCTCCTGGCCGAAGACGACGCCAATGACGTGGAACTGACCCTGGCCGGGTTGAAGGAATTCCACCTTGCCAACCGGGTGGACGTCGTGCGCGACGGCGCAGCGGCGCTGGATTATCTGTACCGCCGCGGCGCCTACGCCGCGCGGCCCGCGGGCAATCCCGTCGTGGTGCTGCTGGACCTCAAGATGCCCAAGATCAACGGACTGGAGGTCCTGCAAAAAATCAAGGGCGATCCGGCGTTGAAAGTAGTCCCGGTCGTCGTGCTCACCTCCTCGCGCGAAACGCCGGACATAGGGCGCTGTTACGAGCTTGGGGTCAACGCCTACGTGATGAAGCCGGTGGACTTTGGCGAATTCACGAAGGCGGTCGGCACGTTGGGCATCTTTTGGGCGGCGCTCAACGAACCGCCGCACTAACGTTCACCTCAGCGTCTCAATCTGCATCTTCGCGAGTTCACTCACGCCGAGTTCGAGCAACGCGGCGTTGCGATACAATTCCAGGTTTGGCCTCACGTTCGGCGCGTGGGCGTTGCGGCGCTGGCGGTCGAGTTCCTTGATGGAGAGCATGTCCAGCGCAACCGGGTCGCGGCTGAAGCGCAGTTGATTCAGGATGGCCGAGTAATGCAGGAGCCCGCTCTGGCCGCCTTCGTATTGGCAGATGAGCGCGTCCACGATGTTGAGCACCACGCGGTCGCCCAGCGAAGGTAGCGCGTAGATCTCCGGCACGGCGGTGGCCAATCGTCCGGGATCGCCCTCAAAGCGCATCGTGTTGTCCGCGCTGCCGAGCGCCAGGCCGTAAAGATTTCCGCACACACCGGCCTCGTTGTGGTTGAGCAGGGGAGTGAGGTTGATGATCCTGGTGATCTGCTGAGTCACAAGCTTCGAGACGAAGGATTTTCGGCCGACACCGCCTTTGGTTTTCTCGAATTCCGAATCGCCATAAACCAGGTTGCCCATGAGGGGTGTGTCGTAGTAGTTCGTCTCGTCGTAACCCGCCTTCGCGCTGGCCGCCACGCGGACGCCCAGTTCTTCCGCCAGATCGAAAAAGCCCGCCGTGCGCAATTCGGGTTCGGACCGGTCCCACACGATGATGTTGGTCGGCGGCAAGCCGGCCGCAATAAGCCCGCGCATGACCGCGCCGGCCACGGCGGGCCGCGTTCCGCTGTTCGGGCCGGGATTGGAATAAACCTTGATCCCGACGATGTCCTGCGTGGAGACGAGACTGAGCCAGGCTTCGCGTGCCGAGGCTTTGCTGGTCAGATTCGTGATCCCGCGATTCACCATTGCGGCAACCCGGTCGGGTCGCGGCCGAAAGGCATCAGTCGCGTGGCGATCCTCGACGATGACGACACGCGCGAGCGGCACGTTGCGCGTCGTCGTGAAGGGTTCGCCGGCCACGACGGTTGATCCGGCCAACAGGAGCGCGGCCAGGCCGGCAAGCCAGAAGGCGCGGAATAAGTTCCGCGCTGCGATCTGCCGGTTCATGATCTGTGCGTTTCTTGACACGTCGGGTCGTGGATGTTACCACCACGCGCGATGCTCGCCACTAAAAATCGGGCGGACAGAAGCTCGGAAGCAGGGAGCAGGGGGCAGGGAGCTGCGCCTCTACGTCTCCTGACCCTGCTCCGTGCTCTCTGCTCCGTGCTCCTGATGCTCGCGGTCTTGATTGCCGGATGCACTCCGCCCGGATCGCGCGCTTTGCTCGACGGCAAGCGGCTGCTCGACGAAGGCAAATATCCGCAGGCCGTCGAAAGATTGAAACTCGCCACCTCATTGCTGACCACCAACGCGCAGGCGTGGAATTATCTGGGCGTCGCGTATCATCGCGCCGGCCAGACGACCAATGCCGCCGTGGCTTACAAAAAAGCGCTGGACTTGAACCGCGACCTGCTGGAAGCCCGCTACAACCTCGGCTGCCTCTGGCTCGATCAAAACAAGCTGGACCCCGCCAAGGCCGAGTTCACTGCCTACACGTTGCGTCGCGCAAACGCGGCCGAGGGCTGGCTCAAGCTGGGCACCGCGCAGCTTCGAGCGCGCGAAGCCAACGCGGCGGAAAAAAGCTTCCGCGAAGCGCTGCGCGTCAATCCGCAAAACGTCGAAGCCTTGAATGGGATGGGTCTGGTTCAGCTTCAACGGAACCGGCCTCGCGACGCGGCACAGTTGTTTGCGACCGCGCTCAAGCAGCAGGCCGATTATCGCCCGGCGCTTTTGAATCTTGCCACAGTCCTGGACCAGCATCTCAACGATCGTGCCGGCGCGTTGGAGAAATATCGCGAGTACCTTGCATTCAAACCAAAGCCCGAGAATTGGGAGACGGTCAACGCCATCGTGAAGTCATTGGAACAGCCGGCGGCGGCGCCGCAACGTCCGCCGCCGACAAATATCATTACTCGCCCTATCGTGAATACCAATGCGCCGAGGGCAGCAACCGGAACGGTTGCTCGCGTAGTCGTGCCGCCCAGGGCCGAACCAACTCCTGTTGTTACTAAGACTCCACCTGCGCCGCCGTCTGCGAACACGGCCGAAGTTGAAGTCGTGAAATTACCGCCGGAGCCTGTCATCAAAACTTCGCCAGATGCTTCAGCGCGGACCGCGATACCCACCAATCAACCGCGCGCCGCAGAGCCGGACATTCCCGCGCCTTCACCGGTTCCTTCAGCGGCAGGTTCAGAATCTGCGAAGCCGGGTTTTTTCTCCCGCATCAATCCGCTGAACCTTTTTCGGCGCGAGCCCAAGTCCACTTCCAGCCCGACGCCGTTGCCTCCGTCTAAAAAGACCCGAGCCGCACCGACGGCACCGGAATCGCGCACTTCGTCCCCGCCACAAAGGGAGCAGGAGTCAACGGCGACATTGAAGGATGAGACTTCACTTTCGAACCGGTCCAGCGCCGCTCCGTCCGGTTCGCCCAATGTGGTCGGGCGGTCTGCGTTCTCGCGCTACACGTATCTCGCTCCGGCGAAAGCGCCCGCCGGTGACCGGCGCGAGGCCGAGCGCGCATTTGGGCAAGGCCAGCGCGCGCAGCGGGCGAACCGTCTGGCGGAAGCGGTGGCGTCCTATCGGCAGGCGACGTTGGTGGACCCGGGTTATTTTGAGGCCTACTACAACCTCGGATTGGCGGCGTATGAATACCGAAGTTACCGGCAGGCGTTGTCCGCGTGGGAAAACGCGCTCGCCATTCAACCGGAATCGAACGACGCGCGTTACAACTTCGCGCTGACGCTTAAGGCGGCGAACCACCCGGTTGATGCCGCGAATGAACTGGAGAGAATTCTGGCTGCCAATTCGAAGGAGACGCGGGCGCACCTGGTCCTGGGCAACCTTTACGCCGAACAACTCCACGATCCCGGACGGGCGCGGATTCATTACCTCAAAGTGCTGGAGCTTGAGCCGCAACATCCGCAAGCCACCTCGATTCGCTACTGGCTCGTGGGCAACCCGCCGTAAGCTCCAGGTAATCTGGGCGGTCAAGCTTCGCATCAACTGTCAGTGACCGGCGTCGCCGAACAATTGGGCGATGATGTCCCGTAGCCAGACACAGTTTCTCCGAACGATTTCAGAATTCACGGGTTCGCAAGCCCGCAGTCTCACCGAACCAGCTTGAGTTGGAGGCCAGCCGTTGGTGGCACGAATCCGGCTCAATGTTGGGAATTATGCGCGGCGAAATTCAGCCCAGCACTTAACCTGGAACTGCCAAATGAACTTGGACATGCTGCCATTTAACTGGTTCGACATCGGGGTGGGGGTGGTGTTGCTCGTCGGCCTTCAGCGCGGTCGCAAACACGGCATGTCCGAGGAATGTCTCGCGATGTTGAAGTGGGTCGCGCTGGTGGTGGTGTGTTCGGTTGGCTACGAACCGCTGGGCCAATGGTTGGCGAGCATTGCACCGTTCAGTACGTTGTTCTGTTTTATCATCGCCTACGTCGTGGTGGGGGTGGCCGTGAGCAGCGCCTTTCTGCTTATGAAGCGTGCCTTCAGCGGCAAGCTGGTTGGCAGCGACACCTTTGGCAGGGGAGAGTATTACCTCGCCATGCCCTCGGGCATGTTGCGGTTTGCCTGCATCCTCCTGGCCGGATTGGCGCTGCTGAACGCCCGCCTTTATCGGTCTGAAGAGATTAAGGCTATGACGAAATTCCAGAATGATAATTACGGCAGCCAGTTTTTCCCCACCCTGCAGACAGTGCAGGAACAGGTCTTCAACAAATCACTCATCGGTCCGCAGATCAAAACATATCTGGGTTTCCTGCTTATTAAGCCGACGCTTCCAGAACCCAAACAAATAAAGCGAACCGCCGGGAACTTGCCTTAGCCACAGCGCAGTGGCGCACCGATCTGCTGACGCCCGGCAATGGGGTGTGAAAGGTTCGGACTAGACGCGCGGTTGGATTTGGGTGTTGATGTTGGGAATGGCCGGGCTTTTTCCGCAGGACAAACTCGAACAGATT
>CAZNOE010000383.1:5603-6018 GCA_964574525.1 uncultured Bifidobacteriaceae bacterium | reverse complement strand
TGAGCCGCTCGTCGTACGGCGCGGCGATGGTTTCCACGGGCAACCGGTCGTGCGGCGGGGTCTGAATGGTGCTCATGTCGCGCGCGCCAGTGAGCGCGAGGTAAAGCGTGCGCGGGATCGGTGTGGCGCTGAGCGTGAGCACGTCCACGAGCGTGCGCAAACGCTTAAACCTCTCCTTGTGCAACACGCCGAAGCGCTGTTCCTCGTCAATGACGACCAGACCGAGATCCTTGAAGCGGATGTCGGATTGCAACAGCCGGTGCGTGCCGAGGTAGAGGGTCTGGAAGGAGAAGGCCCGCCGGAGCGCGGGGGACCGGAAGTGCGCGGCCACCTCCGAGGCCACCGTGTGGAACGGCCGCGAGCGGAGAAGCGCCGCCAGCACGGCCGGCTTCAGGAGGTCCCCCATCCCGTTGAA
>CAZNOE010000383.1:0-5593 GCA_964574525.1 uncultured Bifidobacteriaceae bacterium | reverse complement strand
TCCTCGTCAATGACGACGAGACCCAAATCCTTGAAAGCAATGTCGGATTGCAGCAACCGGTGTGTACCGATGACGATGTCCACCGCTCCGGCAGTCAGGTCTCTGACGACGCGCTGTTGTTCCCGGCGGCTGCGGAAGCGGGAGAGCACCTCGATGCGAATCGGATAATCCGCCATGCGGTCGCGGAATGTGTTGAAATGTTGCTGCGCCAACACTGTCGTTGGCACGAGCACCGCGACCTGCCGTCCGTCAATCACGGCTTTGAACGCGGCGCGGATGGCGACTTCGGTTTTGCCATAGCCGGCATCGCCGCAAATGAGCCGGTCCATCGGCTTGGCGCGTTCCATGTCCGCTTTCATTTCGCCGATGGAGCGCACTTGATCGGGCGTTTCCTCGTAGATGAACGCGCTCTCGAATTCGCGCTGCCACTGCCCATCTGGCGCGAACGCGTGGCCCGGCTGCGATTCGCGCGCAGCCTGGATGGCAAGCAATTCGGCGGCGACGTCGCGCACGGCGCGTTCGGCTTGCTCCTTCGCTTTCCTCCAGCGCGTGCCGCCGAGGGTGTTGAGCGGCGGGTGCGCCTTGCCCACGCCAACGTATTTGCTGACGAGGTGCGCCTCGGTCACGGGGACGTAAAGTTTCGGCGGCGGCTGGGTTGGGTCGGTCGGCGCGTATTCGATGACGAGACATTCGATTGCGGATTGCGGATTGCGGATTGCGGATTGATCTGTGCTCCCAACATGAGCCGGCATGGATTTCAAACCCATATAACGACCGATGCCGTATTGAAGGTGAACCACGAAGTCGCCGTCATCGAGGTCGGTAAAATCAATCTCCATTGCGGAACGCATGGCCTGCGCGTGCGGTGATTTGAGCCGGCGCGGGCGCTGAATCCGGTAGCGACCGAATATTTCGGCATCGGTGACGACGACGATCCTGGCCTCATCGCAAAGAAACCCACGTGCGAGTGTGCCGATATGAAGCGTAGGACAGGCGTCGCGCCTGTCTCCGCTCTCTGGATTTTTCTCCGCTTCAGATGGGGACAGGCGCGACGCCTGTCCTACGTTGCCAAAACCCTGCTCTGCCCAGATTTCTGTGAACCGCTGCCGTTCGCCGTCGTTGTTGCAGAAGACGTGAACGGCGTAATCCTGTCGCAACCAGCGATGGAGTTGATGGAAAAACTCACGGCGTTGCGCTTCGGCGACCGGCAGCTCGGGCTGGCGTTCGGCCAGCGGACGATAAGCGTCGAGTGACGCAAACATCGGAGCGCCGGCCTCCGGCCCGGCACGTTGATTATCGTCCGCAGAAGAGCCCGCCGGGCCGGAGGCCGGCGCTCCGGGCGCGAACTCCTCGCTCACGTTCAACCTCGTCATGCCGCGCGTCTCAATGTCACGGCAAAACATTTCCCACGAAACGAAGAACGGATCGCCTGACGGCACTTGCGCCGCGTATTCGTAGGCACGGGCGGTGAGTTGCTCCGGTTCGCACAGCAGGAAGATCGTCTCGCGCGGCAGGTAGTCGAGCAGCGTGGCCAACGGCGGCGTCAGGTGCGAAGTGTCAGGTGACAGGTTGCCGGCAGCTGCGTCGTCCGACACCTGACACTTCTTCAACATCCCTATCTCGCCGGCTGGCGGTAGCGTCACTTCCGCAATTTCCTCCCGCGAAATCTGTGTGAGCGGATCGAATTGGCGCAGGGATTCCAGTTCGTCGCCGAAGAATTCCAGGCGGACAGGCCACGGACTGGTTAGAGGAAACACGTCGAGAATGCCGCCGCGTAACGCGATTTCGCCCTTTTGCGTCACTTGCGCCTCCGGCTCGTAGCCTAGTTCCTCCAGCCACTCGATCAAATCCAGCGGATCGGTGCGGTCGCCGCGCGCCAGCGTGCGAGTGTGCGCGCGGAGGAAGGCGGGAGCAAAGGTGCGTTGAAGGAGCGCCACGACGCTCGTCACCACAATTGCGGACTGGTCGGTCAGCGCGACAAGGGTTTCAAGCCGGTCACTGATCACGTCGGCGTGCGGGAGTTTGCCTTCGTGCGGGAGGATTTCCCAGGCAGGGTAGAAAAGCACGGGGCAAGGAGCAGAGAGCTGGGGCTCGGACGCGGGCTGCTTCGCTCGGTGCTCCCTGCTTGCTGCGCCCAGCCAGGTCGTGACGTCCTGCTGAAAACTTTCCTGCGTCTTGAGACCTTCCGTTACGACGACGATGGAGCGGTTGGGAAAAAGTCGGCGGAGCAAAGCGACGAGAAAAGGTTGCGCCGGCTGCGCGACGCCGGCGCAAGACAACACTCCGCCCTTCTCCATGCGCCGCGCGAGGGATCGCACAGCGGGAGTTTCCGAGACTCGAGCGAACAATTCGCTTGTCGCCGTGATTGAAGCATCCTGCGCCAAGCGTGGGCAAAGTCGCAGCCGCCACGTTCGCCGTCAAGTTCCGCGGTCTGGTTTGCAGTCGTGCTGCGTCGGTGAAAGCGAGCGTTGGAATGGCGACTGCTTGAACTCACTCATGGCTAAAGGCTACTTGATTGATATGGACGGCGTGGTTTACCGCGGATCTACGATGATCCCCGGCGCGGTTGAATTCATTCAGCAATTGCAGCGCACCGGCACGCCGTTTCTCTTTCTCACGAACAACTCCGAGAGGTCGCCGATAGACCTGGTGGCGAAGTTTAATCACTATGGGCTAAAAGTTTCGCCGAAGAACTTCTATACCGCGGCCCATTGCACAGCGGATTTTTTGGTGCGGCAGCAGCCAACGTGCAGCGCGTTCGTGATCGGCGAAGGCGGGTTGATCATGGCGCTGCAGGAGGCGGGCATCGCGTTTGATTCCATCAAGCCGGATTTTGTCGTGGTGGGCGAGGGACGAATTCTGAGTTTTGAATTGATGGAAAAAGCGATGCGGCTCCTGGCCAAGGGAAGCCGCCTGGTCGCGACCAATCCCGACACCTGGTGTCCGACCGATGCCGGCCCGCGCCCGGGCACCGGCGCATTGACGGCGTTGCTGGAGAGCGCCACGAGCACAAAAGCCTACTACCTCGGCAAACCGAATCCGTTTATGTTCGTCATGGCGCGCAAGCGACTGGGCCTGCGGACGGATGAAACCGCCATGATTGGCGACACGATGGAG
The DNA here is from genome assembly GCA_964574525.1 of uncultured Bifidobacteriaceae bacterium. Taxonomy (GTDB): domain Bacteria; phylum Verrucomicrobiota; class Verrucomicrobiia; order Limisphaerales; family JADLHS01; genus WYBW01. Next base: position 2,476 of record CAZNOE010000383.1, on the reverse strand, counting down.
ACGGACATTCGCGGCGCAGTGGAGTTGGGCATTCCGGCTTACCTCGTGTTGACCGGCTCGACCAAGCGCGAGTCCATCGCCGAATATCCTTATCAACCGACCGGCGTCCTCAATTCCATCGCCGATCTGCTCGACTTGGGGGAATCCGTCGAAGCGCACGCCAAAAAAAGCGGCGTGACGTGAGGTTCTGGCCGTTTGCCTTATTCCCACTCAATCGTTCCCGGTGGCTTGCTGGTGATGTCGAAGACGCAACGGGCTGCATACCCGCTTTGTGAGGAGGATTGACAAGGAGGATTGACGCCTTGCTACCATGTTGGTGTTGTCGTACCCTCGACCGGTGCCGACAGTGCTGCGCGTCAAAGGGTATCGGATCGGATTTTACAGTTCCGAGCCTGACGAACCAGCGCACGTGCATGTGCATAAATCCGGATGCGAGGCCAAGTTTTGGCTCGCGCCGGTGCAATTGAGTTGGAACAAAGGTTTCCGCGAGGCGGAACTCCGGCAAATCACCCGGATTCTTGAAACCCATGAAGCGGAATTGATTGAAGCGTGGAATGAAACTGAATAATAGTCCGCCGCTGGATGTCACGGGAGTCAAAATCACCGATGACCGTCTGACATTCGATCTCGAAGACGGACGAACGGTGAGCGTGCCGTTGCCGTTTTATCCCACGCTCCAACTGGCCACCCGCCGCGAGCGCGCGAATTTTGAAATCTGCCACTCCTCCGTCTATTGGCCTAAACTGGATTGCGACATCAGCTCCGACTGTCTGTTGCGCGGCGCCAAGGAAGCGCGCAGGTTCGCCGAACGAGCGTGGCGGAAAAAAGCGAAGCTCGCTCCTGCCTGAACCCGCACGTTCACTCCCACTCAATCGTCCCCGGCGGTTTGCTCGTGATGTCGAAGACGCAGCGGTTGACGCCTTTCACCTCGTTGATGATGCGGTTGGCGAGTTTTTCCAGCAGATCGTAAGGCAGCTTTACCCAATCGGCCGTCATGCCGTCCTGCGACTCCACGGCGCGGATGGCGATGGTGTAATCGTAAGTGCGTTCGTCACCCATCACACCAACACTGCGCACGGGCAGCAACACCGCAAAGCTCTGCCAGATCTTGTAATACCATCCGCTCGACTTCATTTCTTCGACGACGATGGCGTCCGCGTTCCGCAAAATATCGCAGCGCCCGGGTGTGACTTCGCCAAGGACGCGCACGGCGAGGCCGGGGCCGGGGAACGGTTGGCGAAAAACAATTTCCTTCGGCAATCCGAGTTCGAGTCCGAGCTGACGGACTTCGTCTTTGAACAAACACTTCAACGGTTCGACCAACTGAAACTTCATGCTCTTCGGCAGGCCGCCAACGTTGTGATGGCTCTTGATGAGAGCCGCGGGATTCCCGGCGATGGGCACGGACTCAATCACGTCGGGATAAAGCGTGCCCTGCGCGAGAAACTTCGCCTTGCCCGCGCGCTTCGTCGCGTCCTGAAAGATTTCGATGAACGCCTTGCCGATGATTTTGCGTTTGCGCTCAGGATCGGTGATGCCCTTGAGCCGCCGCAAAAAAAACCTCGCCGCGTCTTCGTATTGCAGCTTGAGCTTGAAATGACGCCCGAAGACTTCCTGCACGACCTGGGCCTCGCGTGCCCGCAGGAGGCCGTTGTTGACGAAGATGCATGTGAGCTGGTCGCCAATGGCTTTGTGCAGCAGCGCCGCCGCGACGCTCGAATCCACGCCGCCGCTCAAGCCCAGAATTACTTTCTCGCCACCGACTTGTTCACGGATGACCTCGACGGCTTGCTCGATATAATTGCGCATCGTCCAGTCCCGGCCGCAGCCGCAGATACCGTGAACAAAGTTGCTGTAAATCTCGCGGCCACGCGGCGTGTGGACGACCTCGGGGTGGAACTGAATGCCGAAGAGTTTCTTCTTCGGATGTTCCATCGCCGCATAGTCCGAGTTCTCCGTTGTGCCGACGACCAGGAAATCCTTCGGCAGCCGCGTGATCTTGTCGCCGTGCGAGTTCCAGACCTGGAGTTTCGCGGGCAAATGGCGGAACAGCGCGCACGAACGGTCCACGACGGTCAGCGTGCCCTTGCCGTATTCCCGTTTTTGCCATTTCTCGACGCGACCGCCGAGAAAGTGAGCGAAAATCTGGACGCCATAGCACACACCCAGCATGGGCACGCCGAGTTGGAAGATCCTTTTGTCCGGCAAAGGCGCTTTCTTGTCGTACACGCTTGACGGGCCGCCGGAAAGGATGATGCCGCTGGGTTTCAGGGCGGCGATTTTCTTCGCGGCCGTGTCGTAGCGGAGGATGGTCGAATACACGTTGCACTCGCGCACGCGCCGCGCGATGACTTGCGTGTATTGCGAACCGAAATCGAGAATGACGATTTGTTCAGTCATGGAAAAAACCAGAGCCGCATTGTTTGCCTGTGAACGCGGGATTTGACGAGGAAAAACTTACACCCGTATCACGCGC
>CAZNOE010000382.1:0-6033 GCA_964574525.1 uncultured Bifidobacteriaceae bacterium | reverse complement strand
TCCGCCCCGCCATCGGCCAGGTCATCGCGCGCGACCGCCGTGATCACCACGTGCCCGAGTCGCATCCGCCGTGTGGCCTCCGCCACCCGCATCGGCTCATCGGTTTCCAGCGCGAAAGGTTTGGCGGTCGTCACCGCGCAAAAGCCGCATGCCCGTGTGCAACGATCGCCGCCGATCATGAACGTCGCCGTGCCTTTGCTCCAGCATTCCCAATGGTTCGGACACTTTGCGCTTTCACAAACCGTGTGCAGTTTCAACTCATCCAGCAGACCTCGCGTGCGCGCGAAGCTATCCGACGTGGGCAGCTTGATCCGCAGCCACTCTGGCAGACGGGGGCGCGATTGAAGTTCAGCGGGCAATGTGGCCGGCATGTCTGTTCTCCAATTGTCTCCAAAATGCCGCCAGTTCTTCCGGCCCGAAGTCGGCGAGGATTTCTCCGTTCACCTCAATCACCGGCGCAAGGTCCTGGCCGGACAGGCGGATCATTTCTTCATACGCCGCTTCGTCGGAAATGACATCAATGGGTTCGTACTCGATATCATGGTCGTTCAGCCATCGCTCGGCCCGATGGCACCAGGAGCAGTACGGTTTGATAAAAAGACGAATTGGTTTCGATTTCACGCTCACACTCTCGCGGAGTTTAGAAAGAAACTCAAATGCCGCGCGCACGACGGGCGCATTTTCACGCCGGCGTGATCTGCGCGGAATACTGCTCCGACGTCAACAAGCCGGTTAATTCGGCGGGATTGGCCAGCCGGACTTTGAAAAACCACGCGCCACTGTACGGCTCGCTGTTCACAAGCGCAGGATCGTCGGCCACGGCTTTGTTGATCTCGACGACCTCACCACTCACAGGCGAATAAATGTCGCTGGCCGTCTTGACCGACTCAACGACCGCGCACGCTTCGCCGGCCTTGATCTTGCGTCCGACATCGGGCAGCTCGACGAAAACCACATCCGTCAATTCGTGCTGGGCGTGATCGGTGATGCCGACGACCCCGACATTGTCCGGGCCGACGCGCAGCCACTCGTGCGACTTGGCGTATTTCAAATCTGCAGGAACGTTCGACATGCGGGAATTGAGTCAGGGAGTTGGCTGTTGGTCAAACAGCTTTTTGGTGAGCCCAAATTTTTGCCACGCTCACAACAGGCTCAAGCCGGCTTCCGATAAATCGGCTTCGCCACCACCACTGCCGGCGCGCGCTTCCCACGAATCTCGATCTCAATCGCCGTGTCTTTCTTCGCAAACTCCGGCGGCACGTAACCCATCCCGATACCGATGCCGAGCGACGGACTTTGCGTGCCGCTCGTCACCTCACCGACTTTCATGCCTCCGGCCCAAATCGGATAATGCGGTCGCGGCGGCGCGGATTTGTCGGTCATCTTGAACGCGATGCATTTCTTGCGCACGCCGTTGGCCTTCTGCTCCGCGAGGACAGCGCGGCCAATGAAATCTCCTTTGTCCAGCGCGACGAAGAATCCGACGCCCGCTTCGATGGGCGTGGTGTTCTCATCGAGTTCATGGCCATAAAGCGGATAGCAAACTTCCGTGCGCAACGTGTCGCGCGCGCCGAGCCCGCATGGCTTGATGCCGAATGGCTTGCCGACTGACAGGATCGTGTCCCAAACCTGAAGAATGGAATCATCCTGCCCGACGATTTCAAAGCCGTCCTCGCCCGTGTAACCGGTGCGGGACACGAGCACGTTCGCGTTCCGAAACTTGAAGCCGCCGATCTGGTTCTTCGCCAATTCGGTGACGCCGCCCACGCGCATTCCCGAACACGACGCGCCGGGCATGCCAGCATCAATGAAATCTTTCACACGCGGCCCCTGCACCGCCACGGCCGCATAGTTGTGCGAAGCATCGGTCAGGCGCAACTCGCCGCGTCCCGCAAACTCCGCCGACCGCGCCTGCAACCACACGACGTCCGCCGGGATGCGCGACGCATTGATGATCAGCAGATACACGTCGGCGGAAAGCTGATAGGCGTAGAGATCGTCAACGACACCACCGTGCTCGTTGCAAAGCAAGGTGTATTGGCCGTGGCCCGGCGCGAGTTTGCGGATGTCGTTCGTCAAAACGTGATTGAGAAACTCCCCCGCCCCTGCCCCGCTCACTGTCACCTCGCCCATGTGCGAAATATCGAAGATACCGGCGGCGCTACGGACAGCGAGATGCTCATCCATTATGCTCGTGTATTGCACGGGCATCTCCCAACCGCCGAACTCGATCAGTTTCCCGCCCAGCTTCTGGTGCGCCGAATAAAGTGGAGTTCGTTTCAACATGGTGTTTTTGCCTCTCAACTCTCAACCATCAACCATCACCTTATTCTCATCCCCATTTCTCCGTCTTCATCTGCGCTTTCGGCACGCCCAAACCCTGGAGAACGAGTTGCTCGGCAAACTCCACCAGTTCGTTCGGCCCGCACGCGTAGAAAACCGTGGCCGCCAGATCGTGAATGTGCTCCTTCACCCAATCCGCCGTGATGCGCCCGCGTCGGCCCGTCCACGGGTCCTCCGGATGCAGCCGCGTGCAGGTGACGTAGAAATTGAAATTCGGATCGTCGAGTTGCAACTGATGAAACTCGTCGTTGAAAATGATGTCGTTCGTGGTGCGCACGCTGTAGAGCACTGTGATTCTGGTCTTGAGCTTGCGACGCGCCGCCTCCCGCGCAAACGCGCGAAACGGCGTCACACCCGACCCGCCCGCAATGCAGATGAGATGCTTGTTCGGCTCATAGACCGGCAGGAACTTGCCCGCCGGCGGCAGCACGACAAGTTTGTCACCCGGCTTGGCCCAATCCACCAGCCGCGTGCCCATCTTGCCGTCCCGCTTGATCGTGATCTCGTAAAAGCCGCGATCCAAGGCGCACGAGGACAGCGAATAAGCGCGTTTGTAGGCGGGCGTATCGGGCCAGAAGATCGTGATGAACTGGCCGGTCTTGAAATCCACGTCGTGACCCTCCGGCCATTTGAGCCGGATGGTTTTGGTGTCCGGCAACTCCGGCGTCACCGCCTCGATCACCATTTCAATCGCTTCTCTGGCCATAACGTCGCGGAAAGCGTCGGCAGCATAGTGGAATCGTCTGCGCTGTAAAGAGGGTTTGGGACGCGAACGAAGCCTTGGAACGGCGCGCTCGCGGCGCGACCCGTCAACTTCCTCGCGGGCACAACTGCCAGCGATTCGTGCCTATGGGAGGCGAGCATTGACCTGCGACATCAAAGGAGTATCCGTTGGAGCCGTGGCAATAAGAAACGAACCGGCGTCGGCAAGACTATGGGTCGCGCCAATGTTAAGCCCGGATTCCTTGAAGAATCCGGGCTATAAGGCAAACGTGAGGCACTGATTATTATTTGAACGTCCTGGCGCTCGCGGTGTTTGAATAACCGCTGTTGCCGGCGGCATTGGAAGCACGGACGCGGTAATAATAGTTTGAGTTGCGCGAAAGGCCGCTGTCCGAAAAGGAATTCTGACCAGCTACCGTGGTCGCAATTTCGCTGAAGAATTTATTGTTCGTGGCCCGCTCGATCGTGAACACGTCCTCGTTATTGGAGTTATCTGCCCACGTTAGATTAATTTGAGATCGGGAAATCGCCGTCGCCGTAAGCCCGGTGGGGGCAGCCGGTGGGGTGAGTGGAAGCTGTGGCGTGGCAGAAACCTCAACGGAATTGGCACTCTCACCGAGGGTATTCCATGCGGAGACGACGTAATAATAGGTCGTGCCGTTAACGGCGGTACTATCCACGTAGCTCGTACTTGTCACCCCGTTCACCGTTTGGTCGTAGGTGCCGCTGGCGGTGCCCCGCTTCACAATATAGCTGCTCGCGCCGGGAGAACCCACCCACGCCAAGCTGACCTGGTTGTCCCCTGCCGTGGCGCCCAAACCCGTTGGCGCAGCGGGTGGCTCCGTTGGATCAGCAGGCGGAGCAATCACGGTGCTGAGGTCCAATCGCCCGCCGGTAATGGTTTTGGCATCGAGAGAGGCCGTGGCGGCAACGGAGCTCAGGATGGCATCCCTGATTTGCGGAGCGGTGGCTCCTGGATGGGTGGAAGCATACAAGGCTGCCGCGCCCGTTACGTGCGGCGTTGCCATCGAAGTGCCGCTGTAGGAAGCGTAGCTATCGGTTGGGACCGTTGACCAGATTCCGACTCCCGGCGCACCAAGATGCACGGTATTCTTGCCGTAATTGGAAAAACTGGCCAAGGCTCCGTTGCTTTGAATGGCCGCGACCGCGATCACGGAGTTGTAGCCGGCTCCAGCCGTCGTGTCGTAACGGGCTGGATAGAATGCTGTCGTATCGTTATTTGCTCCAGCATTTCCCGCCGCTGCCATGAATAAAATGTTTTGGTTAGCGGCTCGAACAATGGCATCAAGCAAGGCTTGTGAAAATCCACCGCCACCCCAGGAATTATTCGCCGCCACAATGTTGAGTCCATGCCGCGTTTTGAGATCAGTCAAATAATCTACCGCCTCAATCGCGTCCGAAGTGTATCCACCGTTCGGGCCAAGGAATTTTGCGGAGATATAGGTGACATTCCAATTGATGCCAGCAACGCCGAGTCCATTTCCGCCCGTCGCGGCGATCGTTCCGGTCACATGGGTACCATGGTCGTCGGCGGTGCCGTCGTAGATGGAATTGTCATTGGAATAAAAATCCCAGCCATGAATGTCATCTTTGAAACCGTTGCCATCGTTGTCGCTGCCGTCAACTACGTCGAAAGGATTGGTCCAGACGTTGGCGCTCAGGTCGGGATGCGTGAACTGGATTCCTTCGTCAATGATGCCGACATAAACGGCACTTGAGCCGGTGTAGTCTGCGGCCCACGCTTCACCCGCCTGGCTGCCGAATTGATTGGCGGGCGAAGTGAGATCGCCATACAAGCCCCACGTGGATCCGCCGGTGTAGTAAGGATCATCCGAGACGGCTTGGTGTGTGTAAACCCAGTTGGGCTCAACGAACTCGACGGCGGGATGATTCTTCAGCGCCTCAATCGCCTCGCGCACGGGCAGGCTCGTCCACATGTGACTAACGCCGGGGTGCTTGGCCGCCTTCATGGCGTCCGTCTGGATGTGCTTCACCAGCCTGAGCGCCCCTCGCTTCACGACGTCGAGCAATTCGGCATCGGTGGCCTTGGGCTTGAACTGAACCAAAAGATCCCCCGCCAGATAGACGGGGCCACCCGGTTCATCCTGAATGAGAGCCAGGGGCTGGGCTCCGACCTGCGCCGGGGTTAAGAGTGAACAAGCAGCCAGCAGGGCGATGCCTGCCAGTGCCTTGAACCAACTGTTGGAGAGTTTTGTCATAATCGAACTTTCCTTACTCATTGTACCAATCAGGGCGTCGTGGAACTGCCCGCGGGAACGGGCTCTTTGTTGTGCTTGCCTGATCTGTATCACAAGTCGCGCGCGTCGAGCAAGGATATTCTGAATCACTGCGACTGTGCTCCACTGGAACGATTCAGTTGGCCAAGAGGGGCGCGCCCGGCCAATGGGTTGCATACTCAACCACTCCAAAAAAAGTGCGTTTCCTTTCTGTACTGACGAACTGCCGTTAACAAGCTGGTCATCACGCGCACTCAAGCCAGGGGCGAATGTCGTCCCGTTACTAGCAAGGCATTTCGCGAAAGAACTATGGGCCTGCACTTGGAGCCACACCGAAGGCGTGAGTTTGCGGCCTTGGCGAGGCGGGGGCGGCACAAAAAACGCGGCGCTGCCGCCGGCCCGATACTTGCCCACGGCGCGCTGCACGGAGACCATGGGCACGCCGAAGACGCGCTGGATCTCGCCGGGCGTGGCGGTACCGTTGACCACCAGTTGGCTGGTGAACAGGCGGAAGGCCGCCAGGTCGTCGCGGGCGTGAGTGAAAACGGGGAGATGGTGATGAACTGGCCGGTCTTGAAATCCACGTCGTGACCCTCCGGCCATTTGAGCCGGATGGTTTTGGTGTCCGGCAACTCCGGCGTCACCGCCTCGATCACCATTTCAATCGCTTCTCTGGCCATAACGTCGCGGAAAGCGTCGGCAGCATAGT
>CAZNOE010000381.1:0-6034 GCA_964574525.1 uncultured Bifidobacteriaceae bacterium | reverse complement strand
TTCAAACTTCCACGGTTTTTCGGACAACACGACGCCATGCTACGGAATCAGCCCGGAAGTGACGACGCAATTTTGCGCTGGCTGGCTGCGTTAATTAGACTGATTCGTTCAACAGCTTCAAGGCGATCCAACCCAATGGTCCGCGCATTGATTGGATACTTGCGCGAGGCGAGGTTGCCGCAGAGAAAACTGAAATCATCACCTTCTCGCGCGACGGACAGTTCCCCAGCGACCATTTTCCAGTCGTCACGTGGCTGCGGTTGGGTGCAGTGAAGGGAAGGAAGCCGACTCACTGGACGCGCTCAGGCTGGTTCTGAATATAAATGACGGCGGCCTGCGTGCGCGTGTTGACTCCGAGCTTCTCAAACACGGTGTCGAGGTAGTGCCGGACGGTCTTCACCTGAAGATTGAGCGCCGAAGCCACCTCCTTATCGGTCTTGCCGTTAACAACTTCGGCCAGCACGCGCAATTCCTGGGCGGAAAGGCGTTCCAAGGGTTTCCGCTCCCGCCGCCGGCCGCTTTTCAGTTCCTCGACTACTTGCCGCGTGGCGACGGGATCGAAAACGGCTCCGCCGCGAAGCACGGTCTGGATCGCGGCGGCAATTTGATGCGGCTCGTTGTCCTTGAGCAAATAACCATCGCCGCCGGCTTCCATCGCGTCGAGCACCAGCGCGTTGTCCGCGAACGAAGTCAGAAACAGCACGCGCGGCGGGACGGCGCCGGTTTTCAGCGCCTGGCACACTTCAAGGCCACTGCGATCTGGCAGCCGCACGTCCAGCAGCACTACATCGGGACGCAAGGCGCGGGCTGCGATCAACGCCTCAGCCGCGTTGGCCGCTTCGCCCACGATCTCCAAAGTGGTGTCCACTTCTGCGATGATCCTCAGCCCGCCGCGCACCACAGGATGGTCATCTACAATCAACACCCGGGTTTTTCTGGAAATGCTCATGCGCCCTCCTGCCTGCTCGTTGCTTCGGCAGGAGCGGAATCGCGCGTGGCAACCCGGACGACCACGCGTGTTCCCTGACCGGGGAAAGTGTCCACCTTGAGTTCCCCGCCGGCTTCGCGGGCGCGAACCGACATATTCGCCAGGCCCATACCGGCGGGGGGCAAACCGCCTGGATCGAACCCACAACCATCGTCGCTAACTTCCAGCCGCACCGTTCCGTTCTCGGAACCAAGCGCCACTTTGATGTGCGTCGGCGAGCTATGTCGGAGGCTGTTGCTTAACGCTTCGCGCGCGATGTTAGCGAGATGCACGGCTTGTTCGGTGTTGAGACGCACAGCAGCGTCGGTATCCAGTTCAGCGCTGAGTTCTGCGGACGTCGTTGGCCGCAGTCGGTTGAGAGAGGCCGTCAGCACGCGGCAGAGGTTTGCGCCGGGTTGCGTTTCGGCTTCGTGACGAAGAATGAATCGTCGCAGTTCGCCAATGATGGCGCTTACGCCGCGGCGGTAATCCGCCAGCCGTTCGGCGATTTCCGGAACAGCCCCGCGCACCTGCTCGGTCGTGCGACTGAGGCCAAGTTGCAGGGCGTAAAGCGACTGAATGGCCCCGTCATGCAAATCCCGTCCCAATTCTTCGCGCTCCGTGCGCGCGGCTTCGAGCGCGGCGAGCGATTGCCGCAATTCGCCCGCGATGATTTGTTGGCGGACCCGGGCGCGAATCTGCACGGCCAACAACCCAGCCATGAGCACCGTAACCACCATTCCGCCAACCAGCGCCACGTAGGCGCGGTAACCAGTGGATTGATCGTCGAACAGTGGAGTCGTGTGCATGGCGAGCGACCATTTCGAAAAATACATGGGGACGAAATAATTCGTTCGGAAGCTGGCCCGCATTGCCTCCGCCGGGGCCAGCGGCGCCGCTCCACTTCCGCCCAGCCAATGTTGTGGGTCTGGCTTGGGATTCGCATACAAATCCAGATGCAATTCCGGGCGCTGACCGCGCAACTGCGCGTGAATGAGCTTCTGCCAGTCAATCGAGCCGCACAGGATTGCCGAGGTGTGACGCAGTCCGGTGAAGACTTTTACCGAGTTATACCTTGGCCATTGGGCCGTGTCTTGGAAGTGCGCTAGATTGGTGGACCACGCCAAGGCGAGCGCTTCACCCGGGACCGGAAGAATGAATGTGGTACCCTGGGTTTCCCGGCCATCCTTGTGCCTGAGGATCACTCGCTGCCCGGTCGTGCGCAACGATTGCCCCTGCATGCTGTCCCTGATTAGACGCCATTCCGTTTCGAGGGAATCACCAGGCATCCCTTGCCCATGTGGCTCAGTTGCCGTGCGCGAAATGTAATTCCACATCGAATCAAGGCGCACGCGCGAGCGGGTCAGGATGTTGTTGGCCACTTTCAACCGGGAGATTTTTTCCCGATCATTCCAATGTAAGTCGTCCCCTTCAAGCTCCTCCAATTCGGGCGGCAAGTTGGCGGCGAGTGCGACTCGAATCAACTGAAGTTCGACCAAGCCCGGAAAATCAACGTCCGCGGACAATCGCTGCATCTGCAAATCCCAATGCCCTCGGGTGAATTCGTCACGCGCGCCGACGGCATCGGCGACTCGCTGCAATGCCTGCTGATAATTCTCGGTGATGGCATTGAAATTGTGGCGAGTTTGTCTGAGCAAAGCCGCGAAACGCGCCTCATCCGTTCGGCGCGCTTCCTCCCGCAGCCACACTGCGGCGATAACGGAAACGACCAGGCCTAGTCCCAGCACCGCCCACACCGGGGCATAGCCGCGCCAGTGCGGACGTGTGGGTGCGTCGCCTAGGTTCACAGGTCGTATTCTATCTTTAATGCTCGGGGTCGAATAGGGGTAAATAGCCGTATTCGTTTCGGGTGATTTGCGGCGACATCTGGCCGTAGCAAGTCACCTTGCTGTTGGGCGTAATGAAGGCGCTATGACCAACCCGGGCTCTTGATTCCAATAACATGACTCTATGAATCGAACATTTGCCTACTGGCCGCCGACGATGACGCAGGATTGCCAACGACGCCTGGGGGCCCTGCGCCTGATGGTTCAAGCGCTTGGGAGCTGGGTCTTGGTGTTAGCCTGTGCATTGATAAATCGCAAAGCCAAAACCGACGAGACCGCTAGGAAGCGACTGGCGACTTCGCTTCCGGGATTCTGGAAGTGGCCATTCACCCTCGTTGCGCTGTTAGCCACCGACCCCAATGTTTCCGCTCAAGCTCCTTTTCCAGGGCTGCAGCAACAGATTCCTCCTGCGGAGTATGACGCATTGGTGAACTTGTTTAACAGCATGGGAGGTTCTGGTTGGAAAAATAAAGGCGGCTGGAAAGATCCTGCGGCACCTTACTGGTACGGAGTTGGTGTCGCAGATGTTTTGTACGATTCAACAAACGACGTCTGGACAGTCGGATTTGTCTGGCAAATAAATCTATGGAACAACGGATTGAGCGGGAGCATTGCTCCCTCCATTAGAACTCTTAGCCAGCTTAATTACTTAAGGTTGGGCAAAAATGGACTGAGCGGAGACATTCCGAGTTTTTTAGGCGACCTCGTTGAACTCAGGTCTCTTGATTTGAGCGAAAATCAATTGAGGAACTCGATCCCAAGTTCCCTTGGTAACTTGGTCGAACTTGGGGGTTTGGTTTTACACCACAATTTATTGACCGGCCCAATTCCAGATTCCTTGGGAAACCTTAGCCACCTTGGACATTTACAGTTGAATGACAACCAACTGAGCGGCGGGATACCAAGCTCGTTGGGGAATCTTAGCGAACTCCTGACTTTGAATCTACAGGTCAACCAATTGAGCAATTCCATTCCAGCTTCACTGGGAAACTTGGGCCAACTCCAATATTTGTACCTGCATGTGAACAAACTGACGGGACCCATTCCCGCATCGTTCGGAAATCTGGGCCAGCTTCGAGGTTTATACCTGCATGACAATCAATTGAGTGGAGCGATTCCATCTACTTTTGGAAACATGACAAATCTGTTCTCGTTTCACGCAGACCACAACAAATTGAACGGGTCGATTCCGCCTTCCTTTGGAAATCTGAGCGAGCTTCAGTATTTGGAGGTTACGGCCAACCAATTGAGCGGACCCATTCCAGACGCTTTTGGCAATCTTGGCAGGCTGCGATCTTTGCGCGCGGAAGGCAATCAATTAAGCGGGCCCATCCCAGAGTCCTTTGGCAACCTCAGCCAGCTTCAGTACTGCGATTTGGATTACAATCAGTTGAGTGGGGCGATCCCATACTCATTTGGAAATCTGAGCGAGCTTCAAACCTTGTCCATGCGGAATAACGCTTTGAGCGGATCCATTCCGTCTTCTTTTGGAAGCCTGAGCAACCTTTGGATTTGCGATTTTCACGGGAACAATTTGAGCGGACCTATTCCGGAATCCTTTGGAAACCTGAGCCGGCTTTCTGCGTGCGACTTGAGTTTCAATCAACTAACCAATTCCATCCCGGTCTCTTTTGGTAATCTCACCAATCTTGTTAACTTGAATCTGGAGGGGAATCTACTGAGCGGAAGCATTCCAGATCCGTTTGGTAATTTCACTCATCTTCGATTCCTGCGATTGAACCAGAATCGGCTGACCGGGAGAATTCCCACGAGTCTAACCAATCTTTCGTTCTTACAGACGTTTGAGATTCAATATAATTGCCTTGTCGTTGTGGGCTGCCAGCCATGCGTTCCTGATCTTGGGACACCGAATCGAGCGGTTATCAATCAAATGATCGCTGCCGGAAAATCCGTGCAGTTCGAGCCGCAAAACCAGTGTATGTGTCTTGCGTTGACCAACGACAAAGTGCCAGAGAACTGGAAAGGCTGGTTTGGCAACGTGATCGCCGTCGAGTGCGAAGGCGGGAGCATCGTCGACTATGACATTCCCACCTTCCTCACGCTTGGACCCGGGGCTACGGACAATGCCCTCTTTCAGACCTTTTTCCTGAACAGCCTAAGCAATCGTTTCGAATTCAACTTCGAAGACCCGACACACCCGCCGACGTATAGCATTCGCGTCAGCACTCCCGCCTACAACGGACTTTCCGGGTCGTTTTTCATCAATGTTACAAACGTAACCGAGATCGCTGACGATCCTCGCATACTCAACCCGGGCGTATATGAAGGCCGATTTTCGTACACGCTGGCCGGCCTGCCCGGAACGCAATTCCTGCTGCAGGTTTCGACGAATCTTCTCCATTGGGACAGTGTGCGCACGGTCACTATTCCTGCGAACGGCACTACAAATATTCCCGACTTGGGACCGATGTTTTTGCTCAAGTTCTACCGAGCCTTACGACAGTGAGAGCACCGCTTCGAAGTGCGCGTGCCCCACATGCTAAAAAATGGGCAGCCCGTGCATTCCACACACATTCAGATCATTTAGTGGCGCGTTGACCAACGCGGGGTGGGTGCGCGCAGTTGAGGCTGGAGACGCTTGTGCCAATCGCGCAGATTCCAGACGGACAGACCCAACTCGCGGGCCACTTGGGCCAGCGGCCGGCCGCTGCGGACCAGCAACTGCACAGCCTGTTTCTTGAACTCAGCATCATAGGTCTTCTTGGTATTCGTGGACATGGCGGTTTTCTTTCTCAGGTTCTCCGCCCCCTGTTCACTCAGTCGTGGGAAGCTCACCAATCAGTCTAATGGCGCACACGGTAGTTTATCGCCTAAGAGATTGGATTCTTCGCTTAAGGGTTTGATCTTCCTTTTTTTTGGAGTGGCAGTGTTGATTTTGCTCAAATTTACTCGACGCCGGCTTCCTGCGATCAACTTGACGGCATCTCAACTCTTCGCCGTTGATCGAGTCTGATCGTCCAGAATCCAGCCCTACCTGCTATACGTGTCGGAACGCCAGATCTTTCAAAGAAACTGAAGAAAACGAAGGCCAGTAGCGCCTGCCTGCGCCCGGATCGCGCAGCCAGACGAACTTCCTTTGCGCCGCCCGAATCGCGGACTATGCTTGCCTGTCCCGAATGAAACCCGCGGCATCCTATTTTATCGCGCCGACGCTGGCGCTCGCGCTTGTTGCCTGCAATGTAAAACCAAACCGAAACCA
>CAZNOE010000380.1:0-6035 GCA_964574525.1 uncultured Bifidobacteriaceae bacterium | reverse complement strand
CCTGTCCGAGGATTAATCGGACGAATTGCAATTTAAAACTCTCCAGATTCAGGCAACTAACTGCCTGAGCCTGAAGGGGCTCTCACTTATCGCACAATTCAATTTTCAAAGAGCAGCGAGTGTCGCCACTCAAAATTCCATCACGCACCCTCGAAACGAGAATCCCATTTAGGGGACAAAAAAAGTGAGCGCCGAATCTTCTTTTTACTCGGCATCTCAGGTTCGAGCTTTGAAACGTGGCCAGATTACTCAAGCCAGCGCCGACTGTCAACAGGTCTTTGCCGTGAAGTCTATTCCATCGCCATGCGAAGGAACACGACCAAAATATCAACGGCTGATCAACGCGCAAGAGTTTTCTGAAAGTTTTTTTGACGCGATTTGCGCCGGACGTGCATCAGTTTGTTTGAGTAGCGGCTGTGCCAAAAACTTGTGTTACCCGATCGATGCACCAACCACATGGACTCTTGCGACTGCGTTGCCATGCTGGACGCCGACTTGCGCAAAAGCCTGTTGACCAATTAGCTAACCGGCAAATCACTTCCAATAAAAACTCAACACTTGCACATCTCGAGGGCTATTACGGCCAAGAATCGCGAAGAACTTCCGTTTGTATGAGCCGATTTCGGCATCCACTTCCACCTCGAATGTCCGACTGCGCACGTCACAGAACCGCGCTGTCTGCTGCACCGCTTGACGGCTCAGTCCCGCATTCATCAATTCTCCGGCATTGTGAAATGGCGTATCATCATCGGTGCCATCGGTGCCATCAGGACCAGCTCTCAAACGGATAATCTCCGACGCGATATTCTCATCAACCCCGGGAATCATCTGCAGCGTCATGAAAGAAGCTGTATTGGGATTAAGCCTTCCACTCGAAATTGGAGTGAAGAGGTCAGCCAAGCCGACAGGAAAAGCGATTGCGGAACCTGGACGAACAACTCCGAGTCTGTTTTGAAATGCGGCCGGTGGGTGATTCGTGGATATGCCACCCCAGTAAATATCAGGGGTTACTCCTCGCACCAAAAGCAATTCGGACAGATCATCAATCGGCTTGTTCTTCGCGTAATACGGCGGATCCAAGCTTTGATAATAATCACTCTCCGTGCCGCCGATGTGGATATTGTTGTCAGCATCAATCCAATCCAAAATCGAGCCGCCAATCGCAGAAAAATCTCCCGCGTCCACGCCCACCAGCCTCAGGCCCTGCTCCAACATGGCCTGGTCTGCGCCATTGATGTTGACCTTCCGCTCCAAGTCGGTAATCTTCAACGAAAATTTTCCGTTGCCCAGTTCGTAATTCTCCAGGGAAATACCCCCCAACGCTCCATTCGTCTCGCAATCACTTCCTGGTCCTCCCGCCCATTTCTGGTTCAGCGAATCGTACGGGCACTTCATGGACTGCGCGAGCACGTAGCGTGCGAACTCGACACCGGACAAACCGAGCCACGTCAATTCCGTTTCGGAGTTGGCATTCATCGCCAACTTTGTCTCCACCTTCATAGAGTACGCAAAGCCTGCCGCCAATATTGACAACACCGTGATCGAGATCATCACGATGATCAGCGCAATGCCGGCGTGGTGCTGATGCGCAGGAGTTCTCATTTTTGTCTCGGGGGCGGCACTCCCGGCATACCCGGCATACCCGGCACTCCCGGCACTCCCGGCATCTGCCAGTTGGGCGGCACGGTGATGGACGGCAATGCGACGATGCGGGTCACTTTCTCTTTCCTCTGAGAATATGCACCATGTTGGTTGGGCTCGGCAAATTCCACCGTGACTTTCACTAGCTTGGGAAGCTGGTTGGTCTGTTTCCACTCATCCACCCAATCGTTCAACCGCACGTCCCAGAATTCGAACAGCAACTTGTTCACGCCTTTCGCCAGAACCAACGGGTGCTCCTTCTCGTCAACGTCCACGTCCATCAGAATCGGGTTTTGCCGCAACACCAGTTCGCGCTCCGAACCGAGTTTGCTCTCAACCGAAAAAGTCACGCGGCGTACGTCGAAATCGCCAAACTTGCCGCTGCGCGGAAATGACTTCGACAACCGCGCGACAAAACTCAGCGTCGCTTCGTCCCCGTTTTCAGCGAGGAAACTGTAATGCTGCAAATCCGCCGCAAACGATCGCGTCGAAACGAGCGCATCCTCAATCATCCGAACCGAGATGCGCTCGCGCTGGACTTGCGCCGCGGCGGCCATACCGAGCTTCGAGGATTTCAGGATCAACGTCCAAGTCGCATAAATCGCCGTCAGTACCAGCCCAAAAATCGCCATCGCCATCATGATCTCGATCAGCGTAAATCCTCCCGCGCGCGTTGGGCTGGCTGGCTTCATCGTCTCGTTCCTCCGCTCAGACTCCCGACCGCCGAATCGGGCGCGAACCGCAGAACGCTCATCTTCGATTCCACCGCGCCGCTGGAACCACGCTGCACGAGGATATCCACCTGGAACAAACCGTTCGTGGCCGCCTCATAGGTGTCCATCGTCCACGTGTAATCCGGATACATTTCGCCGAAATCGCCGGACTGAACCTCTTCGACGAGCTTATTCGTCAAGCAGAGGTATTGGGCGGCGACCATGCCGGCATCCACGCCCTTCTTGCTCTGCAACAGCCGTGCGTTCCTGAGCACACTCGACATCAGGCCTAGGATCGCAAATACCGCCATGAAGAAAATGGCCAGCGCGATCATCACCTCGACCAGTGAAAAGGCGCGGGAAGAAAGGCGCGGGATGCGTGACGCATGATGCGTAACCGCGAACCGGTGTCGCCGCGAAGACTTTTCTGCATGCGTCGTCCGCCGCCCATCTCTTTCGGGGATCGTCATTCGAGAACTCATCGCCTTCCGTTGCGCAGGTCTTGAAGATCATCCTCATTCAGAACCGAGCTGAGGCCGGTTGTAATCTCCAGTGTGATTCCGCGCTGCTCGTTCTTGCTCGACCGCAAGATCAGCGTCATCTCATCACTCGTGCCGTTCGGGAAAAAGCGCACCCGCACAAACTCGGATTCACGGTATTCCGAGAGATTCACGTCCAACATATCAATGATGATGTCTTCGGGAAGCTGTCCGGCCTGACCGGACCCAGGTGGTGGCGGCGGCTTTTCTACGTGCTCCACCTCACCCTCGGGCGATGGCGCTGTGCTGACGCCGCCCCCACCGATTTCAAACCGTCGCTCCAGAGGATGAAAAACGACTTCGACTTGCGTGCCGCTAAAGATCGCCCGTGCGCGGGCGTTACTGCAAACTTCCACGACGTCGCTCACCGCCTGCCGCATCCCTTCCTTCTTCCAAATGCGGTAAATGGACGGAATGCCCGTCGCCAGAATGATCCCCATGATCGCGACCACGATCATGATTTCGATGAGCGTGAAAGCGCGGGTGGCGATGCTCGATGCTGGATACTGGATACTGGATGCTGGATTCTGGATACGCGATCCACACGCCGTGGTCGTTTGCTTCATCCAGCATCCAGTATCCAGTATCCAGCATCGAGTCATCATCACCTCGCCCCCATTGAGCCGCCGACATTGGCAATCAGCGAGAACATGGCCGAGAGCACGCTCAGCAGCAGGAAGCCAACCCCGCCCGCCATCACCACAATGAGCACCGGCTCGATCATGTTCGTCATCACGCGCAAGGCGATGTTCAACTCGTTCTCGTAGGTGTCCGCCACGTTCTTCAGCGCCGCCGGCACGTCGCCGGTTTCCTCACCGATCTTGACCAGGTCCACCATGAGTTGCGGGAAGATTTTGCTTTGCGCCAGCGGCTGCGCGAGAGTCTTGCCGTCCGTGACCGCGTCGCGCGTCTTGGCGATGGCTTCCTTGATGACGCGATTGGGCAACACCTGTTCGGTGATTTTCAAAGCGGTCAGCACGGGCACGCCGTTTTCCAGCAGCGTGGAAAGCGTGCGCGCGAATTGCCCATACAGATTCAGCTTCATCACTTTGCCGAAAACCGGCACGCTCATCTTCCACTCGTCAATCTTGCGTTTGCCCGAATCCGTCGCCTGGAAGCGTTTGAAGACGATGTAGGTGGCTACGATGAACATCGCCATCAGCCACCAGTAACTCGTGAACACGCCGCTGATCTTCACGAGTATTTGCGTGGTCATCGGTAGTTGCACCTGCATGTTTCCGAACAACGTCATGAATTTCGGCAACATGTAAGTCATGAAGAAAATGACGATCCCGATGCCGACCACGGACACAAACGCCGGATAAATCAGCGCCGACGTGAACTTCTGCTGCACCAAAGCGAACCGCTCGAAGTGGTCGGCCATGCGCCGCAACACGTCCACGAGCGCGCCCGATTGCTCGCCCGCCTTCACCATGTTGATGTAGAGGTCCGAGAAAATCAGCGGCTGCCGCGCCATCGCGTCCGACAGGCTTTTGCCCTCCATGACTTCCTGTTTAAGCTGCTTGCTGACCTCAGAGGAAATACCCTTCGACTGCAGATGCGTCATGCTGTTGAGCGCCACGGTCAATGGCATCCCCGCCTGAAGCAAATTTGCGAGTTGCTGCGTGAAGGTCGCCAACTCCCCCAGCTTGGGCTTGCGCTTCCGCAAGAACAACTGGCGCACCGTCGGCGGCAGCATCGCCGCGAATGCTTCCTTGCGGTTCCCGGTTTTTTCCACCGTGGCGACCGCGCCGCCTTTCGCGGCTTCCACCGCGACAGGAAACAACCCCAACCGCTCGATCTGCAGCAAAGCCGCCGAACGGTCGGCCACGTCCAGAATGCCCTGGACAACTTCCCCGGAGCGGCGCCTGGCTCTGTATGAAAATTGTGGCATACCTCAGTGAAGGTAAGGACTTGTGCGCTCCGGCACAACTTTGTATTCACGACTCACAACTCTAATAACCCAACAATCAAAGAAAGTTGCGGGCACAACTCAGGTGTCACGTGCCAGGTGTCAGGTGTCAGGTTGTTGCCTGACACCTGACCCCTCGCACCTGGAACTTCTGAACTGCTCCCATCTCCCATTTCGAAAACTTTCCGTTGGTTTTGCAGCATCCCTCTGCTAAATTGCCGGCATGGCAGCCGTGCTCGAAAAACAGGCCAGGCGTTGGACCTACGAGGAGTATTACCAACTCGAGGATGACCAGCGCTATGAAATCATTGACGGCAATCTCCTTATGGCTCCCGCACCGGACTCCTGGCACCAGGATTGGTCTCGCAAGCTCTTTCGGCTCGTTGACCAGTTTGTGATCAAGAAAAAGTTGGGCGAAGTCTTCTACGCGCCGATTGACGTGGTGCTCGACCCGCAGAACACCGTCCAGCCCGACTTGGTTTTCGTTGCCGCCGCCAACACCAGCATCATCCAGCGTCGCGCCATCTTCGGCGTGCCGGACCTGTTGATCGAAATTGTCTCGCCTTCCAGCGTGCGTCGCGACCGTTACGACAAGAAGGACCTCTACGCTCGCTTCGGCGTCAAGGAATACTGGATTAGCGACCCGGCCAATCAGAGTCTCGAAATCCTCACGCTCAAGGACGCCCGCTACGAACTGCACTGCGCGGCGGAAATCCAGGGCAAACTGACTTCCCTCGTGCTGGCGGGTCTGGAATTCGATCTGTCGCAAATCCGGTAAGCGCGCCCGGTGCCCACGGCATTGCGGGCCAGGTGTCAGGTGTCAGGTAAAGCGCCTCCGGTGTTTTGTTGCCTGACACCTGATCCCTCGCACCTGGCACTTCATTCAGACTTCCCCGCCGTCATGCCGCCCCCCCCCGGAGCGCGACCGGTCCCCGGTCGCAGCGGGTGGATGGCAAGGAGCGCGTTGGAAAATCTGGACGTCTTCCGGCGTGCGCCAGCGCTGCGGGCGAGGGACCGCCCGCGCTCCGGGGCCGTGCGGATGTGTCCGTTGCTGCCTCTATTTCGTCATTTGTTTCCGCGGCGGTTGTGATTTTCCTGATCCTTTTTCTTCCCGAATTTCGCTTATGGTAGTATAAGACCACACGATCTGCCATGAACCTAAAAACGGCGGTTAGCGCAAAGACGCCAAGAGGCAAAGACGCAAGGGCGAGGAAGAAAGCGAAGGGAAGA
>CAZNOE010000379.1:0-6047 GCA_964574525.1 uncultured Bifidobacteriaceae bacterium | reverse complement strand
TTCGGATGGTCCACCGGGTTGCGCGACACGCCGCGGTTGATCGGGCGAATGCCGCGATGCCGCGAACGGCCGGCTTTGCCAAGAACCACATTTTCGTGCTCCGTGTTGCCGACTTGTCCGATCGTGGCGTAGCAATCCTCGTTGATCTTGCGAATCTCACCCGAAGGCAGACGAATCAGCGCGTAACCTTCGTCGCGCGACATCAACGTGGCCGAACCGCCAGCCGAACGAACCATCTGCCCGCCGCGTCCGGGGAAAATTTCAATGTTATGAATCGGCAGCCCAACCGGAACGGACCTGAGCGGAAGGGAATTACCGATGTCCGGCAAAGCCGTCGGACCACTCATCACTTTGCCGCCGACCTGAATTCCGCTCGGCGCGATGATGTACCGCTTCTCGCCGTCCTTGTATTCCAGCAACGCGAGCCGGGCCGAGCGGCCGGGATCGTACTCGATGGCCGACACCGTGGCTTCGACGCCGTGTTTGTTCCGCTTGAAATCCACGACGCGGATTTTTTGCTTATGACCGCCGCCGATGCCCCGCGCCGTGGCGCGACCGTAGCAATTGCGCCCGCCCGTCTTCTTGCGCGTCTTGACCAGGCGCTTCTCCGGCCTGGTCTTCGTGATGTCGCTAAAGTCCGCGATCGTGATATATCGCGTGGACGGCGTTAGCGGTCTAAATGATTTAACTGGCATAAAATCAAAAAATCCAAGTCAGCAACTCTTGGAGCGGCGGACCATCAATCCCGGCCCCGCAGGGGCACAGTTATCGGCCCGCAAACAAGCTGTCCCTTTGCCTGAATGCGAAGGGGCGCAAAAGGTAGCAAAGCGGGACTGCCGTGCAAGTGTTTTTTTGAGAATTCTCGCTGCCGAATACCGCTGCTGGAAGGCCTGTTAACCGTCCGTTTCGCTTAACGCACCGAACGGCTACCGCTATTGCTGAGGCCGCCAGACGCGGATGGTGAGGAATTGGTTTGTCGTGAGCGTGTAAGCCGCTTTGATCTGGGCTTTCACGGTCTCAGTAAACCCATTTGCGTCGGGCGTCACCGAAAGCTCCTCCACATACGCCGGGCCGGTGTTCCACGCCAAAAAATCGTTGGAAATGTAAACGGCGTAGTTCACATCCGCCGGTTGGATGCGGCGCTGATAGACAAGCGTAATGTGGTTTTGGCCGTCCGCGGGATTCAATTCGATGGTCACGGTCATCGGCGAATTCGTCTCCGTCATCTTGGGATCGCGGTTGAAGGCGTACTCCACAAAATTCACCAACCCGTCGTGGTCGAAGTCCACGCCCTCGCTGCTCAAGGTCGGATCGGTCAACTCCTCCAGCGTGAAATGCGCGACGATCCACACGCCATAAGGCGAGTCATGGATCGTGATGGTCGCGCTCGGATTACCGATGGTGTAGGCGAGCGCCGGCAGAACCGTCAGGGTCACAGTTTCGTCGGCTTCCGTGCGGTCGTCCAGGAACGGCGTGATGGCGACGGTCACGAAGTTGGAACTTGCCGGCACGAGATACGTGTTTGTAATCGTTACGTAATCCGCGCCGTTGCTCGCGATGCCGCTGATGAGCAGTTGCACGGCGATGTCGTAATTCGTGTCGCCGTTGCGCGAAATCATGAATTGCGCTTTGTCTGGACCGAGTTCGGCGGCGTCGCCGTCCGCAACGAAAATGTCAATGACCGTTGGCTCGGTAACCGTCACGATCACGTCGTCGAAAACCTTCGCGACGCTGTCATCGGCGATGAGGCGGAAAACGTTGCTCCCGGCAGCGGTGAAGGTGACGCCAGTGACGAGGTTGGTGGGATCGGTGATTGTGGCCGTGCCCGGACCGCTGACGAACGCCCACACGTTGGTGAGCGTGCCGGGCGGATTGGGCAAGCCGTCGTCCGCGATCTCGCCAGCCAGATTGACTGGGTTGATGATTTGCACGGTCATATCCGCGCCGGCGCCAACAAACGGAACAAAATTCGTTGGTGGCAGCGACAACAAGGCTTTGACCTCGCCGGCATCGAAAGCCCGCGCATACAGACGCATATCGTCCATTGCGCCATTCCAGTAGTTGGTGGATTTGTCGCGGCCAACCAGGAACTGCGAACAATTCGTCAGTACGCCCGTCACCGCCGGACTATTGGCCACCGGCGAGTCCGGTTCGCCGTTGATGTAGAAAGCCAGGGGCGCTCCGTTGGTCCAGACCAAAGTGAAGTGCTGCCATTCGCTGCTGGCAAAGCGGCGAGAACTCACATAGCGCAAATCGCCACCTGTGGTCGGCACGGTCGCTTGCAGTAGATTGCTGACGCCCAGACACGAACTGAACAGCACCTGACCGAATGCCAGCGTGGTGTTCGTGCCTCCTGAGGCGTCGGCCGTGAACACCCCGAGCTCGTCATTAGTCGCCGACGTTCTTATCCACAGCGTCACCGTCAGGCTATTCAAGCCATCGAGGAAATTCGTGCCGCTGACTTCCTGAACCATGTTGCTTGTGCTGTCGAAACTCAGCGCGCCATCCACCGCGCCGTTCGTGATCCAGCTTGCGCCCGCGACCAGTCCGTTCCGTCCCAGGCCGGACGAGTCGAGGGCGTTCGTGCCGCTGCCGTCGTCAAAGCGCCAGTGCAGCAGGTCGGGCGTGAAGACGTTTGTCGAATCCACGACGACCGTGAGATCGTCGAACCCGATCAATTGGCCGTCGTCCGCTCCAACGTGCAACAGATAAACGCCCTTGTTGGTGAAGCTGACCGTCGTCGTGCTGTTCGTCGCCGGGTCGCCAAAGAACATCGTGCCCGGGCCGCTAACCTGGCTCCAAGTAAATGAGAGAACCGCGTTGGTGTCGTCGGGGTCTGTGGCCGTCGCTTCCAGAATCACGTTCAGATTCGTGCTGCCCTGCGAATAAATTGTCTTCGCAGTCGGACTGCTGATGTGCGCGACCGGGAAATGGTTTGTGCTGACATCCGTGATTGTCACGGTGGCGTTGCTCGGCGAAAGAATCGTGTAGTCCGGGTCAGGCACAAGCGCGGCAAAGACCGTTTCGTCGCCTTCAAGCAACAATTCGTTGGTCGGATAGAACGTGATGACCGTGGTCATCACCCCGACGGGCATGCAGATATTGGTGCGAAACGCCGGATAATCCACGCCAAAGGTCGCCGTGCCGCTGATGCTCAGATGCACCTCCAGGTTGATCGTCGGATCACCGCCGCGGTTGATGGTCAGCACGCCGGGCTGCAGGCCATTTTCCGAGGCATTGGTTGCAGTGCCGACCAGTGTGAGAATCGGCTCGTTGTCGAACAACATGACCGTCCCGGCTGTGGGCGCTCCGAGAACGTAATCCGGACCCGCCTGCAAAGTGACGACGACTGTTTCCGTCGGTTCGATTATCCGGTCATCAAGGGGTCTGACGAGAAGGCCCGCCTCAGTTTCGCCAGTCGGAATCGTGATCGAATTGGTGATGGAAACGTAATCCACACCGTTGCCCGCCGTACCAGTGACCGTGAAGAACACCGTCAAGTCCCCGTTCGTCGTGCCGAAGCGAATGAAGGTAAATTCACCGGTCTCCGGTCCGGGCTCGGCGGCGTAGGCATCGGAAACCTCGACGCGAACCCGCTGCTCGTTGTCCAGAATCGTCACGATCGCTTCGGCTGGCGCGCCGACGCGATACGTGTCCCGCACGGTTACGTCGAGAATGGCGGCCTCCTCGCCTTCGACGAGCGCATCGTCCAGCGGCATGAGCGTGACGACGGCGGAAGTTTGTCCGGCGGGAATAATCACGACATTCGTGATGAACACGTAGTCCACGCCGTTGCTGGCCGTGCCGCCGAGCGTAAAGAAAACTGTCACCGCCGTGTTCGTCGCGCCGCTGCGGATGAACATGAATTCACCTGCGTCCGTGCCCGGCTCGGCGGCGATGTTGTTGCTGGAAACCACCGAAATGACGGGCAGCGTGTCCACGTCGTTGTCCACGATGGTGACGGTGGCCTGGGTCGGCGAACCCATTTTCGCTCCCGGCGCGCTCGTGAGCGTCGCGATGACCGTTTCGGCGATTTCAACCGTGTTGTCGTCCGCGGGCATGACCGGGATGTCCACGAAACTCGCGCCGGCCGCAATCGTGATGACGTTGGGGATCGGCGCGTAATCACTTGGCGCGCTGGCCGTGCCGGTGATTTCCACCCACACCGCCAGGTTGCTGCTCGTGCTGCCCGTGCGGGAGAGGCGGAAGTTGCCAGGAGTTGGGCCGGCTTCCGTCGCCGTCGGCACTGTGGCAGCGATGCTCACTGTCCCCGCGTCATCGTCAATAATTGTGTAGGTGTGAAACTTGATGCCGTCGTGCGTCGCGCCGTTGGGATTGGTCAAAACGATTTTGATCGTCTCGTTCGGCTCGACCGTGCTGTCATTGATGATCGTCAGCGGCAACCCAACTGACAGCACACCCGGATCAATCGTCAGTGTTCCCGCCGGCAGCGTGTAATCGGCACTGGCCGTCGCCGTGCCGCCGTACACCGTGTAGTCCACCATTACGGGCGCAGACGAAGTCGTGCTCAACGAAACCGCCACCACGCTGGAGCGCGATTCCGGCGCGCTGGACGCCGCGAGGGCGAAACCGACCGCCGGCACGGCGTTGCCATCGTCGTCGAGGACATTGATCGAAGCCCGCGCGCCGGATGAGAACACATAGTTCGCGTTGGTGACGAGCGTGACGATGACGGTCTCGGTTTCTTCCTTGTGCAAATCGTCAAATGGCGTGACCACGAGGTCCACCGAACTTGCACCATCCGGGATCGTGACAAAATGATCCAGCGGGATGTAGTCAAAGCCGCTCAGAGCCGAACCAGTGATGGCCAGTTCCACCGTTAGGTTGCCGTTCGTGATCGAGCCGCGCGAAATCCTGAACATGCCCGTGTCGAGGCCCGGCTCGGAAGCGGCGTCGTCCGGCGCAGCAGCACTCACGGTGGGACGCTCGTTGTCGCGAATGAAAAGGGTGGCGCTGCCCGGCGAGCCGACGTTGTAACCTGGACTCGACGCCAGCGAGACGCTCACCGATTCGTCGCCTTCGACGAGTGCGTCATCCAACGGCGTGACCGTGATGGTCGCGGTCGTGGCGCCGGCGGGAATCGTCACCGTGCCGCTCAACGGGACGTAATCCGCGCCGCTGGTCGCGCTGCCGGCGACGGTGTAGTTGACCACGAGGTTCGGCGCCAAGTCGCCCGCGCGGGTTACGGTAAATCGTCCGGTCGTGGACGGCTCCGCTGCGGTGGCGCTCGTGGGCGTGATCGTGACCGTCACCAGATCGTCATCAATGATCCGGACAGTCGCGCTGCCGCCGCTGACGTTGTACGCCGCGTTGGGCGACACCGTGACAAGGACCGTTTCATTCGTCTCCACCTGCGTGTCATCAATACTCTGAAGTTCCACGTTCGCGCTGCTTTGGCCCGCGGGAATGATCACGACGCCAAGCAATGCTTGATAATCCACGCCCGCCGTGGCTGAACCGCCGACGGCATAGTTCACCGTCAAGTCATTAGCCACGCTGCCGGCTCGCGTGAACACAAAGCGGCCGCTGTCGTAGCCGTTCTCCGGCGCGGAATTGTCACCCGAACTGGTCGTCGCCGAAACTGACACGCTGGGCAACGCCGCGGTGTCATTGTCCAGAATCGTGATCGTCGCTTCGCCCAGTGAGGCAACGATGTAATTCACGACGTTGGTGTTTTCCGCCAAAGTGAGCGTCACTGTTTCCGGTCCTTCGCTTGATCCATCGTCCAGGACTTGCAATGTGATCGGAAAGCTGTTTGACCCGGCGGGAATGGTGACGGAGTAAAAATTCGTCCCGCTTTGCAAAGGCGACAAAGTGTAGTCGCTGGAAATCGTCGCGGTGCCGGTGCGGTAAAGCGTCACATCCAAATCGGCATTCGTGTCGCTGCGCGTGATGATGAAGTTCGCCGTCCCGATCGGTTCGGAGATGGTGTTGGTCGTGGCTGCGATATTGACCGTTGTCAGCGGGATGGCAATGAAGTCGTTCGTTACCACATCCGGAGGGAGAGTGACCGTCGCCGCGCTCGG
>CAZNOE010000378.1:0-6050 GCA_964574525.1 uncultured Bifidobacteriaceae bacterium | reverse complement strand
CAGGGACATGTTTTTTTGTGATGCGAACGGGAGCTTCCCCAATGACGGCCAATGGACATTAAGGCCGGGATCGGATTTGCTCCTCGATAAGTTTGATGGAAAAGCCTATTGGGCGCTCGGCTATCTCGATTATTTCGCCAAGAACAAGCGGGTCTTTCGTTGTCCCAGCGCCAAATTCGTCGATGAGTGGCGTGAAGAGGGGCGGAATTTCCCTTCCGACTGGTGGCAAGATTCCAGTTACGGAATGCATGGGAAACTGTTGCAAGCCTTCGATACGAGCCTCGAACCGACGGTGAAGAAACTCGCCAGCTATCAGGATCCCACAAAGACGATTTTTTGCCATGATGCGGCCGAACAAAGAATGGACGGGGGCAGCGACAGCCTGAGCACCTTCACGGATCCGCCCAGCGGGACGATCCTGACCCAGTGGGGGCTAAATGGCAGCCTCGCTCCATTGTACGGAAACTACGCATTCGAATGGGAGTGGTACCGTCACGGCAAAGGCTCCCAAATTGCCTGGGTGGACGGGCATGTTTCGCGGGTCCGATTCACAGGTTTGAACAGCGGGGGGATTGACTACCGGCACTATACCGGGATAAGACCCAAGTACCCGGTTCCAAATTGAGCGAGAGTAACCTTTCCCGCTGCTTTATGATACATCCATACGCCAAAGGAATCGCGCTCGCTTTTCTGTTTGTCCTGACGCTCGGCGTGGGCTGCAATCGGAGCAGCGCGCCGCCAACCCCGCTGACTGCGGAGGAACTGCCCGGCGCACTGGAGAAAGCTTTCAGCAAAGCCAAACCTGAGGCCAGAGATCTGGCAAACCAGGTCGTCGCCTTCGTCCAAGCCCAGGATTACTCGCAGGCTTACACGGGACTCCAAAACCTCTTGGGCAAACCCGGTCTGACCAAAGAACAAACGAGCGTTACGGTTCGCGGATCGCTGACTGTGAATGGTCTGTTGCAATCAGCCCAAGCCAAAGGCGACCCAAAGGCCGCTCAAACACTCAAGTATATCCATGACAATAAATAGGCACTCCCAGCGGCGAGGCAACCCTGGCAACAATCGCGGGAGACATGGATTCCGGGATCATCGAGTTGTTCCGACTCCTTAAGGCCCAAGGCGTCCAAGTTGCCGGCTGGAAATTAAGTTCTTTTGAAGCCGCAAACCTTTTTGAAAACCACAGAACCCCTGAACACCAACCCCAATCAACCATGAACACCACCCGCAGTCTGCGCCTCCTCAGTGCAGTAATGGTCGCGAGCCTCTTCGTCGTCGCGAGAATCCCCGCTCAATCCCTGGGCCAGTGGGACTTCAACAGCAGCAACCTCACGGCCACCGCTGGCGCCACGTTGACCGCGTTGGATTACGCCGATGGCGGCGGCGGGCCGACCGCACTGGCTACCACGTTCGGTTCGACCACCGCTTTTGGCATCCCCAACATCAACGGCACCAATGCCGTGGTGATGAGGTTTCCGGTGGCAACGAACACGATGGGCTATTTCATGCCAACGCCGGCAGCCAACGGTGGCGGCAGCTTTGTGAACCAATATACCTTCATTCTTGATGTGCTTTATCCGACTACTGGCACGGTTCGCCCTCTGCTTGATACGGACGGCACCGTGTTTGTGCCCGGGGCGGATTTCATTGTCAGTACGGGCGGCGGCATTGGCGTCCCACCAAACGGTCCGTTCAACGGAACGATTGCCGCGAACACTTGGTATCGCATCGGCCTCACCGTCACCGGGAGTCAAATTCGCAAATACATTGACGGAGTTGAAGTAGGTTCTCAGGCGCATACCTTGGAGGGTCGTCTCGCCTTGAGCCCCTCCCAAATCAACACTCTGATTCTGGCGAACACGGTGGGCACCGCCACCCTGGGATATGTCAACAGCATCCAGCTTCGTGACGTGGCTCTGAACGTGGGCCAAATGGCGGCGCTCGGCCCTGCATCTGCAGCCGGCATTCCTACGGTCATCCCCGCGGTCCCGTCGTTTATTGAATCGCGTAATCCCGCCCCCGGCGCCACCGGGGTTTCTTTGCTGCCCGTCATCAGCGTCGTGCTCAATCAGGGCGATACCACGATCACTGGCGGCTCGATCCAACTGAGGCTGGATGGAGTGGCCGTGGGCACAATGACCCCGACGCCGCCCACGTACGCTGTGAATTACACCGTCCCGACAGCGCTGGAACCGCTTTCAGTGCATACCTTGGCGTTGACATGGACGGACAGCGTCGCCGGCGCCAAAACAAATACCTGGTCCTTTACCGTTCAAAATTATCAGGTCATAAACCTGCCTGCACCCTTCTATTTCGAGAACTTTGATGGTGTTGCCGAAGCGTCGTTCCCGGTTGGTTGGTATGCCACCAACAATACTCAAACGGATCAGGCCGGTTTTGTTTTAACCAACCCTCGATCGGATGCTTACAAGGACTGGGTGGTCATTACGACCAGCACTTTGAACACTGCCAAGGGTGCGGATCCGTTGTTTGTTCCGCCAATCCTCGTTAATGGCGTGTTTTTGACCGCCATTGCCAATAACCAATTGTGCTACGCCGAGTCGGACTCCCGCGGCGGCAGCCAGGTGCAGATGCTGTTCGCGACCAACCTCAATTGTTTTGGCCGCTCCAACGTCTTCCTGTCCTTCCACAGCATTTATGCGCAGAACCAGGACAACATCGGTTCTGTGGAATATTCCGTTAACCAAGGCGCCACCTGGTTGCCGGCCATGTACATGCTGGACGACCAGAACCAGGCCGCCGACATCATCCGCACCAATGGCGTCATTGATGTTGGGGCCACGTTTAATACGGCCCGCGGCGATCAGGCTTACGGATCGAACTACGCCACTTACATCGGCGCGCCGGTTTCCACGGCTCTGATCCCCTTCACCAGCGGGCGCATCAATGACGATTTGCAGGAGTCCATTCGCGTGGAATTGATCCGGTTGGTTCAAGCCGACAACAAGTCAAACGTGTGGTTGCGCTTCATGCAGGCCGGTACCGCCAGTTGGTGGTTTGGCATTGACGAGGTCGGCCTTTACGAAATCAATGCGCCGGTGATCAACACTCAACCACAGTCACAGACCGTGAATGCCGGCACTTCGGTTACCTTCAGTGTGGTGGCAACCGCCACTCCGGCTCCGACGTATCAATGGCAGTTTAACAACGGAAACATCGGGGGCGCCACCAGCTCAAACTACACATTCATCGCCGAAACCAATAACGCGGGGACCTACCGGGTCGTGGTTTCCAATTCCTTCGGTGTCTTGAATAGTGCCGCGGCCACGTTGACGGTCATTGCGGCGCCCAAGATTCTGCTGCAGCCCGTGTCCCAATCCGTTAACGCGGGCGCCGGCGTGGCCTTCAACGTGGCGGCTCGCGGCCGGTCGCCGATCAGTTATCAATGGACCAGGAATGGCTCGCCGCTCAGCGGTGCGACCAGCACGAGATACGTGATCGGCAGCGCGCAGTTGGCCAATGCCGGGCAATACGCCTGTGTCTTTTCCAACTCGGACGGGTCTGTTACAAGCCGAGTGGCCTACTTGGAGATTGTCACCAACATCACTCAGGGCTTGGTCGTCCACCTCAAGTTCGACAGCGACTACAATGATTCTTCCGGTCGCGGCAATAACGGTACCGTCATTGGCACGACGGCTCTGGCCCCGGGCAAAATCGGGAATGCTCTGCTCTACACCGAACCGCAGCGTGATCCCGAAACCAATTACGTGACCTTG
Organism: uncultured Bifidobacteriaceae bacterium; assembly: GCA_964574525.1. GTDB lineage: Bacteria > Verrucomicrobiota > Verrucomicrobiia > Limisphaerales > JADLHS01 > WYBW01. The sequence continues at coordinate 2,313 of CAZNOE010000378.1, read as the reverse complement.
GGGCTGGCCGCCGATCTGCGCATGGTTGACAGCGTTTCCTTCTCCGTCTCGTTCTGGTATAAGTTGCCGGCCGGTAATCGGGCCGGCGACCCGGCGATTGTCTCCAACAAGGATTGGGACAGTGGCAGCAACCTCGGCTTTGTGATCTGGCAACAAGGCAACGGGCTTCGCTACAACTACCGTGAACTGGATATTGCCGGTGAATTGAACACCCGCAAGGACTCGGCCACCAGCGCAACGATTGAGGACGGCAATTGGCATCACTGTGTGGTTGTCTTCAATCGCGGCGGAAACGGGGCCACGTATGTGGATGGCAATTTGATTACTGTCGGCTCGCTGGCCACCCCCGCTCCGGCCGCGGTCGGTGGTTTCTACGCGCCCACCACGATTGACAATGACCCGAAGACCAACCGTACCGCCACGGCGACCGGCGCGTGGAACATCGGCAATGACGGGAGCGGTTGGTACGGACTTCATGACAATGTCGGCGTCACCAACGCGATGGTGGATGATCTGGGAATCTGGCGGCGTGCCCTGACACCCGGCGAAGTGCAGGCCATTTACACGGCGGGCAATGCCGGCAATGCTCTGGAGACGGCCGCCCCGGTTTCCAGCCCCACTCCGCTCAATCCGTCCATTGATGTCTTGGGCGGCAACATCGTGATTACCAAGGGCAACACGATGCTGTTCTCGTCGCCTTCGGTCACCGGGCCGTACACCGAAATCACAGGCGCAAGGAGCACGAACGTGTTCACGGAAGCATTGGGAACCCAGAAGTACTATCGTGGCAGTCAACCCTAGAGCCCGCCGGGATTTTCCCGTAGCGTGAGAATTCAAGCATCCGGGGTTCGGGCCGATAACCAAAGGCCCGAACCCTTTTTGATTCCGCCGAAAGAAAAATCAGTGCGTATCTAATTTTGATTCGAACTGCGGCGGCCCGGTGCTCCGACCAAGCCATTGAATGAAACGAATCACGCAACAACTCCAGACCTTGGTGGTCGTAGTCGCTTTGGCGGCTTATGCGCCAATCGCGTCCGCACAAGTCAAACACATGGTCGTCGTGGGCGTTGACGGGTTAAGCCCGGACGGCGTGCTCAAAGCGAAAACGCTCGTGATGCGCCGATTGATGAAAGAAGGTGCGTGGTCTCTGCACGCTCGCGGCGTTATGCCCACCTCCAGCAGCCCCAACTGGGCCTCCATGATCATGGGCGCAGGACCCGAGCAGCACGGCGTTACCTCGAACGACTGGCAGCCCGACAAATTCGACATCGCGCCCATCGCCACCGGCTCCGGCGGAATCTTCCCCACCATCTTCGGGGTTTTGCGAGAGCAGCGACCCGACGCCATCGTGGCTGTCTTCCACGATTGGAACGATTACGGCCGGCTCTTCGAGCGCAAGGCCGTCAACGTGATCAAGGACACCGACGGTCCCACCAATGCCGTCCGTGAGGCGGCGGCGTTCTGGAAGGAGAATAAGGCCACGTTCACGTTCATTCACCTGGATCACGTGGACCATGCCGGACACGAGATCGGCCACGGGACACCGGAGTATTATGCCTCGGTAGAGGTGGCCGACAAACTCATCGGCGAGGCCATCGAAGCGCTGCGCTCCGCCGGGATGTGGGAGAAGACGATTCTTCTCGTAACCGCTGATCATGGAGGTCACGAAAAAGGTCATGGTCAGGCGATCATGGCCGATCTCGAAATCCCGTGGATCATCACTGGGCCGGGAGTCCGGGTCGGGCACGAAATCAAATCGCCCATCAACACTTACGATACCGCTGCCACCATTGCCTACGTTTTCGGATTAAAGCCACCGAACGTGTGGATCGGCCGCCCCGTGCGCGAAGCATTCAACCTAAAAAAAGCAGTTAAAACCACAGATGGACACAGATGGACACAGATAACAACGAGTTGCGAAAAAAAAGGTGCTGACCTACGGGGTGAAAGATTTTCTCCAGCAAAATCTGTGTTCATCTGTGTCCATCTGTGGTTTCCCTTCTTCTTTTCAAATCCAACTGCCGGATTTAGGTTCAAGGCCGCCTCGAACTGATTCCCACCTGTCATGGACTCCCCTGCGATTCCAACCGCCCGCGACAAACTCCTCTTCACCCCCGGCCCGCTGACCACCTCGCTGACCGTCAAGCAAGCCATGCTCCGCGACGCCGGCTCCTGGCATTACGATTTCAGCGCCATCGTGACCAGCGTGCGCGAACGACTCGTCCAACTCGCCGGTCTTTCGCACGAACAAGGCTGGGAATGCGTGCTCCTTCAAGGCAGCGGCACCTTCGGCGTCGAAGCCGTGTTTCAGAC